>JBDRDI010000020.1:0-19513 GCA_043820875.1 bacterium | reverse complement strand
GACGCAACCAACTCGCCTTTCAAACAAATTTCCATCGCAGCCGGACATGGGACAGTTGCCGCCTTGGCCGCTTATCAATATTTACAGACGAAGCGGGGGAGTAATGGTGTTAATATTATAGATAGGGGAAAAAAATAATTGAATAATTTTTTGGTAAATTTTAATTATTGGACAAAATATTTAAATTTTGATAGGTTGTTATTATGGATTTTTGATCTTTAACGTGGAAGGAGCAGAAGAATGTCACACTTGCTAGAGACAATCGGATTGATTTGTTTTATAACCGGCGCAATTTTAGGAGTTGCTTTTAGCATAATTTGTGGCGTCCAAGCTTTGCGAGGAAAGAGTAAGGGTGATCGCGAAAGAATAGAAGAAATTTCAGTTTATATTACTTTTATTTTTTTGATGATCTTGGGCATGGGCACATTTCTTTTTGCCAATATAAGTAGATAAGCGGCGAGATGAGCGCTTAAGGTGGCGAAATAGATTCGCCACTTTTTTTAATAAAATTGAGCAGGCAGCCGTTTATAATTTTTGTTTAAAATGCTATTATTAATTTAATGCCAAACCTTATTGAAGAAAAAGAAATATTTTCTCAAGGATATAAGATTGTCGGTTCGTTGGATGAAGCCGGGCGTGGACCTCTGGCCGGACCGGTTGTGGCCGCGTGCGTGGTGGTTGTACAGGACTTTTGTATCAGCGATGATTTGAAAATGGTTAGAGATTCCAAAAAACTTTCCGCGAAAAAAAGAGAAGAGCTTTACGATTTGATTTTCGCGTCATTTCCGGAAGTTGGTATCGGGATTTGTGATCACGAGACGATTGACCGGATAAATATTTTACAGGCCTCGTTTTTGGCCATGAAAAAAGCAATCAGTTCTTTGAAAGCGAAGCCGGATCATTTGCTGGTGGACGGAAAATTTTCCATCCCCAATGTTTCCACGGCGCAGACAGCAATTATCAGAGGCGATGAAATCGTTTTTTCAATTTCCGCAGCCTCTATTATCGCAAAAGTCGTTCGCGACCGCATCATGAGAGAGTGCCATGAAAAATATCCGCAGTACGAATTTGATAAACACAAAGGATATGGCACCAAAATTCATTTAGATAACTTGAAAAAATACGGTCCGTGCGAGATTCATAGAAAAAGTTTCGCGCCAATAAAAAATTTATTAAGAAACTAATTATTAATATAAAAACTTATGTTTATTTTAATCAAATGGCTTTTGGCCGCAGCCGCGATTTTAATCAGCGCCTATTTTGTTCCCGGCGTCAAAGTGGCCGGATTGTGGCCCGCTCTTTGGGTCGCGGTTATTTTGGGACTGATCAATATCACCCTGAAGCCGATTTTGATATTGCTCACCTTGCCGATCAACATTCTGACTCTCGGGCTTTTCACTTTTGTTATCAACGCAGTTTTGATTTTGCTTGTGTCTTCCGTTATTAAAGGATTTGAAGTGAACGGATTTTTAACCGCGATTTTATTCGGAGCCGTTTTAATGGTGGTTAATTATTTTCTTAATCTTCTTTTTAAGTAAAACAAAAAAACCGAAGATTCTTGCTGTTTTCACTTTAATAAATTATAATAAAAGCATAATAAACAATAAACAATTTATGTATAATATCACAGGAGGAAATTTGCTTTTGGATTCAAGGCTGATTTTGGATAAGGCAAAGATAAAAGAAGGTGCGCGCGTCGCAGAGCTTGGATGCGGAGGACATGGACATTTTGTTTTTTCATCCGCGGATCGTGTGGGACGAAGTGGCACAGTATATGCGATTGATATTTTGAAAAACTCTTTAGAGTCTTTAGAAAAAAGAGCAAGACAAGAAAATTATAAAAATATCAAAACGATTTTGAGTGATTTGGAAATATTTGGCGCCACAAAAATTGAATCCGGCAGTTTGGATGTGGCCTTGCTGATCAACACTTTGCATATGTCCGTAAAAAGAGCGGAAGTAGTTCGAGAAGCCGTCAGAATGTTGAAGCGCGGTGGAAAATTGGTTGTTGTGGAATGGAAAGAATCATCATCGCCTTTTGGCCCGGATGCGAACCAAAGAGTCAATAAAGAAAATCTGGAAAAAGTAATGGCCAAAATTGGTTTGCGCTTGGAGGAAGATTTTCCAGCCGGCCAATATCATTACGGGTTGGTATTTACAAAAATATAATTAAAATAAATTTTATGAATTTTTTAAAATTAACTTATTGGTTTAACGGGCATCCGGGACCGCTCGTACCGAGTGTTCGCGCGATCTATGTCATTATTATTATCGCCTTGGCGGTTTTGGCCGTGATTTTTTTTATTTTAAAAAATAAGGACAGAAAAAAAGCCATCGCTCGTGTTTGGAGAAAATTATCTTCTTTTTTTTCAACCAACGCGGCGTTCGCCTTGATTCTGTTATTTTTCACGGATCAAGCCGTCCCGGTTTTGTCTTCCAGGGTTTTGTTTTTGATTTTGGTCGCGGAAATGGCGGTTTGGTTTTATTTTATAATTGAAGATGCTTTAAAAATTCCTAAAATGTTGGAACAGCAGAGGAAAGAAGCTGAATACAAAAAATATATTCCGTAATAAATCTATGTATTTAAAATAATCAAAGGCGCTTTCTTGAGCGCCTTATTATTTATATGTATAAAAACAAAGTCGGTAGATTCGGTGAGGAATTGGCAAAAAAATATTTAATCAAAAAGGGCTATTTTATTATTGGTCAAAATATAAAATTAAGCTATAAAGAGCTGGACATTGTTGCTCGGCATGAGAATAAAATTATTTTTATTGAAGTAAAAACAAAAATATCAAATAAATTCGGTACGGCTGATGAAAACATGAATTCCAGAAAATTACATCATTTGAAAAAAGCGATTGGCATGTATGTTGAAAACAAAAGGTTGGATCCGGACAATATTAGACTGGATTTAATTTCCATTGATATTGATAGAATAAAAAAAATAGCTAAAATTAAACATTATAAAGACATATTTTAAGTAAAAAAAGTTTTTCACAGATTATGCACAGTTTGTCAGAAATTTAACTTGTTTTTTGACTTGACCAATGTGGTCATAATCATATAAGGTGAAGAGACAATTATTGTTCTTTTAAACGTTCTTTCGTGATTTAGCTAAAATGCGAAATCTAAAAATAAAAATAAATACAAAAACAAAACGTAGATTAAAAATTTAATAAATTACTGTTTAAAGGGGGAAACGGCATTATCCTATGTTTAGATATATAAAAAATATATTTTTTATAGGGTTTGTTGTTATTTTGTTCAATCTATTTTCGCCTCTTTCGGTCAACGCCGAACTTTTAAGGCCCATGGTCGTGGAGATTAATCAAGAAAAAAATTCTGCTCAACCAATTTTTTCCGGCATAACCGAAGCTGGCACCGACATTGTTGTTTACATTGACGACCAAGAAGCCGGCAATGCGACAATCAATGACGAAGGTACGGGCACTGATAATTTTTATTATCAGCCGCAAACAAATATCAGCACCGGTACACACGATGTGTATGTGGTGGCCAAGGACAAGTATCGCATTGAGGATCCCATGTATTCAAACAAGAGAATGTTTTATGTTGAATCGGTCAGCCCATATGTTGAGCCGACCAATTCGGTTCCGATGCCAACAATTATTTCTCCGAGTTTGGAACAAAAAATTATTGGCGAATTTAAGCCTTTGATTACAGGACTCACAATGAGCGGTACCAACGTTGCAATCTATATTGATGGAAAATTGCAAACGACAACCAAGGTTTTAGAAGATGAGTCAGGAACAGCGAATTTTTCTTTTCAACCGCAAGAAGCTTTGCCAATTGGCAAGCATCTGATCGCTGTGGCGACCGAATATAATGGTCGAACAAGCGCGATGGCGGAAAGAGAAATTCAAATCGCTTATCCTACGCCGGCGCCGATTATTTTGACCCCTCTTTTTGTTAACGACGGTGAATACCAGCAACCGGTATTCCGTGGATTGGCAAAAAACAATTTAATAGTCAAAATATTTATTGACGGCAAACTGGACGGCTCTTTTTCGGTCAAGAACGATATTTCCGGAACAGCAAATTTCTCTTACGTTTCTTCAAAAGCGATTTCGGCCGGAGTCCATACTATGAATGCCACGACCGTGGATAATACTGGAAAAGAAAGCAAAAATTCAAACTCGCTTAATTTTACTGTAAAAAAGATAGTGGTTTCGGCGGTGACCGAAGAAGTTGAACCAGAAGAAGATGTCGCCGTAAAATCTTCTGAATACGAAGAAGATGATGACACAGAAGAGGAAGAGCCGGAAGTGGTCATAGAAAATGAACCAAACGTGGTTATTGAAACCGAAAAGGCTTCTACAAGTGATGAAATAAGAAAATTGTTTGAAGACTCACAGACCAAAAAAGAAAATGAAACAACCGTATCCGGACAAGTTGATGAAAATAATGAACAGCAAAATAAATTAAAATTAAATATTTTAATTTTCTCATTATTCTTATTGGCCATCATCGGTTGGATTTTCTGGGTGAACCGAGAATTAATCAGAGAAAAGAAAGAGTCTGAGAAAGCAGACGAAACATCAAGCGAAGACGAACAAAACAACACATAAACCAAATAAAATTTATTTCGTTTAACAAAACCCTCCGCCTTAGGCGAAGGGTTTTGTGTTTCTGGAAAATTCGCAACAGCAATGCTATAATAGCATTATATGAAAAAAATATTATTTATATCTATACTTTTTATTCTGTTTATTTTTTCTTCTTCCGCACAAGCCACGGAAAAGATAAATATTTATTTTTTCTATGGTGACGGGTGTCCTCATTGCGCAAAAGAAGAAAAATTTTTGGATTATTTGGAAAAAACAGATAATAATATTGAAATTAAAAGATACGAAACGTGGAGTAATAGCGATAACGCCAAGCTTCTCGCGCGCGTGGCTGAGGCCATGGATGTGGATGTGCGCGGAGTGCCATTCACGATTATTGGAGACAAAACAATTACCGGTTATTATGATGACAAAACAACCGGCAAAAAAATCAAGGGGATTCTCGCGGATTATGAAATGAATGGTTGCGATGATGTTGTCGCGCCAATTATAAATAGTCTGCAAAACGAGAGCAAAAACACAGATAGCAAATGCGTTCATGGTTGTGGTTTGGATGACGAAGAATGCGTTCATGATTGTGGATGCTCCGCGGATAAGGTGCAAGCGGGTAATGTTCCGGAAAAAATTACTGTGCCGATTTTTGGAGAAATTTCCGTGAAAAATGTTTCTTTGCCGATTTTAACCTTGGTTATTGCCGGGCTGGACGGATTTAATCCGTGCGCCATGTGGGTTTTGCTTTTTTTAATCAACTTGCTTTTGGGTATGAAAGACAGAAAAAGAATGTTGATTTTGGGTTCGGCCTTTATTATTTCTTCGGGATTTGTTTATTTTTTATTCTTGGCGGCTTGGCTTAATTTGTTTTTGTTCTTGGGATTTATTCTTTGGATCAGAATCGCTATTGCGCTTGTGGCTCTTGGGAGCGGTGGATACAGTTTGTATAATTTTTGGAAAAACAGAAAAGTGACCTGTAAAGTGGAATCAAATGAAAAAAGAAAAATGGTTTTTGAAAATTTACGTAAAGTTGCAGAGGCACAAAAATTTTGGATAGCCTTGGCTGGAATTATTTTGCTCGCGGCCGCGATTAATTTAGTAGAAATCGTTTGTTCAGCTGGTTTACCAGCGGTTTACACTCAAGTACTCGCACTTTCCAGTCTGCCAAAATGGCAATATTACTTCTATTTATTGTTCTACATTTTTATTTATATGCTGGACGACATGGTGATATTTTTTATCGCCATGGCAACCTTGAAAATCACAGCGTCTGAATCAAAATTTGCGAAATATTCAAGCTTAATCGGCGGCGCGATTATGGTTTCGCTAGGCTTATTACTTTTGTTTAGGCCGGGGTGGTTGATGTTTTGAGGTTAAAAGTATGTATTGACAATGTAATTACAAGTTGGTAAGATGAGAATATAAAGCTTAAATTAAAAATATATGAATACAATTCAAATTCGCATTGATGAAAAAGAAAAAAGAGCCGCGAAAAAAATTCTTGACCGCATGGGGCTGGATATGAGTTCGGCTATAAAATTATTTTTAAAACAGCTCTCTGTTTATAAAGGATTGCCATTTTTAGTTGTAACGGAAAACGGATTAACCATAAGTCAAGAAAAAAATATAATCCGCGCGGCCAATGATGCTATAAAAAATAAAAACGTTTCCAAAAAAATGAACGGCAAGCAAGCTGCCGAGTATTTAAAAGCTTTATGAAAATTAAATACCATAAAAGATTTGAAAAACAATTTAAAAAGCTTGTTCCGAAATTAAAAGCAAAAACAATCAAAGCAATTGAAATATTTATAACCGATCCTCATCACGAATCATTGCGTAACCATTCTTTAAAAGGATTATTAATTAGCAAGAAGGCGATCTCCATAACTGGCGACGTCAGAATTATATTTGAAGAATTTGATAATTATACTCTAGTTATTTTTTTGGATATTGGAACGCACAGTCAAATTTATAAATAAAATAATCAAAAACAATTATGCCCAACCCAATCAAACCCACAATCAAAACCGAAATTTTGCCGCTTTTGATTCTTGCGATTGTCGTGGCTTCTTCGTTTTATTTTTATAGCTCTTTTCCGGACAGAGTTCCAACGCATTGGAATTTTGCTGGTGAAGTTGATGGCTGGGGCTCGCGTGCTGTGGCGGCTTTTGTGATGCCCGGCGTGGTCGCATTAATTTATTTATTAATGTTGTTTATCCCCCACATTGATCCGAAGAAAGACAGATATAAAGAATTTCAAGATGTATATCATAAATTCAAAGCGTTGTTTGTTTTTGTATTTTCTTTAATATATTTTATTTCCGGTTTTTCAGCGCTGGGTTATTCTTGTATATCAATGGGCAAAATAATTCCGGTACTGATTGGATTATTATTTATTTTTTTGGGTTATTACATGGGCAGAATAAAACCGAATTGGTTTATGGGCATTAGAACACCATGGACATTGTCCAGCGAAGAGGTTTGGAATAAGACGCATAAATTGGGCGGTAAAACATTTATGTTTGGCGGAGCAATGTTTATTATTATGGGTTTTTTGCCGGCTGGAATTCTTTTGCCATTGTTTATAGCCGTTATTGCATTGATTTTGTTTGTCCCGATTGTTTATTCTTATCTTGTTTATAGAAAGATAAATGACAAAAAATAAATTATGAAAAAGATTACCAGCTTGCAAAACGAAGAAATAAAAAAAATAATTAAATTAAAAAAAGCGCGCGAGCGCGCGAAATTAAATTTGATAATAATAGAGGGCAAAAAAGAATTGTCACTGGCGCGAATTGGCGGCATGAAAATTGAAAAAATTTATTTTTGTCCGGATTATGCCGGTAAGATGAAATTTTCAGAAAAAGAAGAATTGATTGAATTGGAAAAAAATATTTTTGACAAAATTTCCTTTCGTGAAAATCCAGACGGTGTAATCGCGCTTGCTTCGCCACGTCGGCTGTCTTTGGAGAATATAGATTTAAGCGCCAATCCCCTTTTGGTGATTTTGGAGAATATAGAAAAGCCAGGAAATTTGGGTGCGATACTACGAAGCGCTGACGCCGCTCGCGCCGATGCCGTGATTGTTTGCGGTGACAAGTGTGATATTTACAACCCGAACGTGATTCGCGCGTCGCTCGGAACAGTTTTTACAAATCAAGTCGCTACGTGTTCGACAAGTGAGGTGATAGAATGGTTGAAAGAAAAAGAAATTAAAATTTTTGCGGCTTTTCCAGGTGCGGATAAAATTTATACAAAGGCGGATTATGACTCGCCGTCGGCAATTGTTGTCGGAACGGAACACGAAGGATTGAGTAATATCTGGGCGCGTGAATTTACTGAAAAAATAAAGATTCCCATGCTCGGGAAAATTGATTCACTGAACGCTTCCGTAAGCACTGCCGTAATATTGTTTGAAGCTTTGAGGCAGAGGGCGCAAAAACAGGGGAAAAGCGAATAAACCACAAGGCGTGAATATGTGTAAAACACGTCTTTTATTTTTTTAAAGAAAGTGCTAATATAGAAAAGTAATTTAAAAAATATTTTTATTAAATATTAAAGTTTCTGCGTAAAAAATTATGCCTTATATAAAAAATATCAGTGAATTTTACGACCAAAATGTCTCGGAATATTTTAAAAATACTATTGAGTTGCGCGACCAATATTGGTTGAATAATTTTGCCAATTGTCTTACGGTTGGCGTCAAGGTGGGAGATATGGGATGCGGTTTTGGCAGAGATTGTAAATTTTTTGTGGAGAAAAATTTTAAAGTGTACGGAGCTGATATTTCAAAAAACATGATTAAGGAAGCCAAAAAATATGAGCCGAAAGCAAAGTATGGGATAATGAACATTCTGGAATTAAAATATTCTGATCAATATTTTGACGGAGTTTGGTGCAGTGCCGTACTTTATCATTTGAAAAAAAGCGATATACAAAAGGCCTTATCAGAATTACGCCGGATTTTAAAAGATAACGGAATTATTTTTTTAAGCTTTAAAGAAGGTAAAGGACAAAGAGTTATTAAAGACGAGAGATATAATAAAGCCAAACGGCTTATTACTTATTATACCGAGGGACAGGTTAAAAAAATGTTATCCCAAAATAATTTCAAATTAATTGATTTTGAAATAGAGGTTGAGTCAAAAATAAAATACAAAAATAATGGAATCATTTTTTTGCTGGCCAGAAAATTAAAAGAATAAAAGCGCGCGAGTATTGACAAATTTAATATTTTTATTTAATCTAAACAAATCTTTATATATTTGGAGCGGTAGTTCAGCTGGTTAGAACGCCTGCCTGTCACGCAGGAGGTCGCGGGTTCGAGTCCCGTCCGCTCCGCATAACAGATATCGGATGTCAGATATCGGATTTCAGATTTTAAAAGAATATTGTAATTGAAGTATTTCATTTGACACTTCCCCACCATTGTGATATCATACACACATAGGCTAGTTATCTTTGGATAAACTAGCTTTTTTTAGAAATTAAAATTAATTAAATTAAATTTATGTCTGAAATATCAAGCGCCATAAAACAAATTTGTGATGAAAAAGGATTGAGCTATGAAGCTGTGATTGAAACAATTGAATCGGCTTTGTCCGCGGCTTATCGCAAAGATTTTGGCCAAAAAAATCAAAACATCCAAGTTGAATTTGATCCGGAGAAGGCGTCATCAAAAGTTTATGATGTGAAAACTGTGGTGGAAGATTTACCGGAAGAAGAGTTGGTTGAAGAAAATGAGGAAGAAACAAAGGAAACAATTCTTCCAACTTCAAAACAGAAAGAAGTGAAGAAAGATAAAGAAGAAATAGTAGACGAGGAAGAGAAAAAGAAATTTAATCCGAAGACGGAGATTCAATTGTCAGACGCGAAATTGATTAAGAAAACTTCCAAAATTGGCGATGTCATCAGAAACAAATTGCCGATACCAGATGATTACGGCCGGATGGCGGCTCAAACTGCCAAGCAAGTAATTATTCAAAGATTGCGGGAGGCTGAACGCGATATGATTTTTAATGACTTCAAAGACAAAGAAGGCGAAGTTGTGAGTGGCGTGGTGCAGAGAAGAGAAGGCCGAGTTGTGTTGGTTGATTTGAATAAGGCAGTGGGAGTCTTGCCTTTTGAAGAACAAATTCATGGTGAAAATTATAATCCGGGCGAGCGAATTAAGGTGTATGTGCGAGAAGTCGCGTTGCGCGCCAAGGGACCGGAAATTGTTTTATCCAGAACTTCGGAAGAAATTTTGAAGAAAATTTTTTATTTGGAAATTCCGGAAATTTCCAATGGATTAATTGAGTTGAAAGCCGTGGCCAGAGAAGCTGGCGCCAGATCAAAAGTAGCAGTGTTCACTGATTCGGAAAACGTGGATCCGATTGGATCATGCGTGGGGCAAAGAGGATCGCGCATTCAGACAATTATTTCAGAACTTGGCGGAGAAAAGGTGGATATTATTGAATATAGCGATGATCCAAAGATTTTTATTGCCAATGCTTTATCGCCGGCAAAAATTATTGGTACTGAGATTGATGAAGAGAATAAAAGAGCGATTGTAAAAGTCGTGGCTGAACAACTTTCTTTGGCCATAGGTAAAGGCGGACAAAATGTCAGATTGGCCGCGAAACTGACAGGTTGGAAGATTGATATTGAAGGAGCAGAAGCGCTGGAAATAAAACCGGAAGAGGAAAATGAAGTTAAACCGGTTGAAGACCCTTCGGCAAGCTCAGGGCAAGAGAAAAAAAGTGAGACGGAAAATGGGGAAGAAAATGGGGAGGAAAATAAGAAAAAAGAGAAAAAGGTAAAGAAAGAAGACGAGAAGAAAGAGAAGAAAGAGAAAAAAGATAAGAAAGAGAAGAAAGAGAAGAAAGAGAAGAAAGAAAAAAAGATTGAGAAATAAAATAAATAATATAATATATAATTTTATGTCAGACAAAATTTTTATTGTTGGTCACAAGTCCCCGGATTTGGACAGTGTGGCGGCCGCGATTTTTTACGCGGAATATAAAAATAAAATTGCCGGAGAAGACAAGTATGCGCCGGCTGCGGCAGGAGAACTTAATCGTGAAACGATTTATGTTTTGGAAAAATTTGGGTTTAATGCTCCGGAAATTTTAGACTCAGTTGAAGAAAAGACTGTTATTTTGGTTGATCATAATGCGACTTCACAGTCGGTATCAGGTATTGAAAAAGCGAAAGTCGTGGAAGTCTTGGATCATCATAAAGTTGATTTTCGCGGAACAGAACCGATTGAATTTTTGACCAAGCCTGTTGGCGCAACTTGCTCAATCATCGCGCAAAAATATTTTGATTCAAAGATGGAAATTTCAAAAAATTCAGCCGGCCTTGCTCTTTCGGCGATTTTAGTTGATACGGTGATTACCAAGTCGCCGACTTGCTCAAGCGTGGACAAAGAAATTATTGAAAAGTTGTCTGAGATCGCCGGAGTCGCGGACTGGAAAGAATTTGGCATGGAGCTTTTTAAAATAAAATCAAGCATCAAAAATTTGGGAGAAGCGGAAATAATAAAAAGCGATTTTAAAGATTTTGATTTTAAAGCCGGAAAATTCGGTATTGGTTCGGTGGAGACGGTTGCCTTGGAAGAATTTACTCCTCGTGAAGACAATTTGCTTGCGGAAATGAAAAAAATAAAAGAAAATGAAGCATATCATACAATAATATTATTCATGATAGACATTATTAATGAAGGATCGCAGTTTTTAATTTTATCAGATGACGAAGAAAAAGTCGGCCAGGCGCTTGGGGGAGAATTCAAAAATAACCGCGCCTATTTTCAAGGAGTTTTATCGCGCAAGAAACAAGTGGTACCGAAGTTGACCGAGGCGTTTGATAAATAATTTACTTAATTTATAGAATTATGAAAGTAGAAAAAAAGAATCTAGAAAAATCACAAGTGGAATTGCGCGTGGAAATGACTTTCTTGGAATTTGAGCCGTATATTTCCAAAGCCGCTGAAAAAATTTCTAAAGATGTTAAGATAGATGGTTTTCGGCCTGGCAAAGCGCCATTGGACGTTGTGAAAAAGAAAATTGGCGAAATGGCCATTATGGAAGAAGCAGCGAATATCGTGGTAAATAAAACCATTGGCGAAGTAATTGAAAAAAACATGGGAGAAGATGAGGCAGTTGGTCAACCGCAAGTGGATATTATTAAGCTCGCTCCGAATAATTCGTTTGAATATAAAATCACGCTGGCAATAATGCCCGGCGTGGAACTTGGTGAGTATAAAAATTTAAAGATCAAAAAAATAAAAGTTGAAATTGGCAAAGAAGAGGTGGAAAAAGTTTTACAAGAACTCGCAGAGATGGGCGCCAAAGAAGTTATTACTGTCAATGCGGCACGGAATGATGATAAAGTTTTGGTTGACATTCAAATGTTTCAAGATAATGTGCCGGTGGAAGGTGGGCAAAGCAAGGGCGCGGCAATTGTTATCGGCAAGAATTATATTGTGCCGGGTTTTGATAAGCACTTGATTGGCGCGAAGAAAGGCGATAAAAAAGATTTTAGCTTGCCATATCCGGAAAAATATCATATGAAAAATTTGGCCGGTAAAATGGTTGATTTTAAAGTGGAGGTTTGCGAAGTTTATGCGCGTGAAATTTCTGCTTTGGATGATAAGTTGGCTGAAAAATTTGGATTTAAAAAATTCGCGGAATTGGAAGAAAAAATCAAAAAAAATATTCAAGAACAGAAAGAAAAAGAAGCTGACTTGAAAGTTGAAAGAGAAATGCTTGATAAATTAATTTCTCAAGCAAGGTTCGGAGACGTTCCGGAAATTCTCGTTGGTCACGAAGCGCGAATTATGATGTCTGAGTTGGAAGAGGGTATCGCTCAACAAGGGGGGAAATTTGAAGATTATTTGGCCAGTATCAAAAAAACAAAGAACGAATTGACGCTGGAGATTTTGCCGGAAGCCATGAAAAGAGTGAAGGCTTCGTTGCTTGTGAAAAAAATTGCGGAAAAGGAAGGTGTTGAGGCGGAGAAAGATGAAGTTGAAAAAAACATTAAAGACATGAAAGAAACATATAAAGACGTTCCGGACGCCGCCAAAAAAGTTGATTCACCTGAATATCGTGAATATATTAAAAATGTTTTGAGTAGCAGAAAGACGATAGATCGGTTGAAGGAGTGGAACATATCGGATGTCAGATAACGGATTTCGGATGTCGGATATGGTTTTATAACGTTTGTCTGACATCCGACATCTGACATCCGAAATCCGACACTATGCATTACATCATTGACGCAAACAATTTGGCCGGGGTTTTGGGGATTCTTTTTGAAGATGATTTTGATGAAAAGTTGGTCGGCATAATTAAAGATTATAACAAGGGAAAATCAAAAAAGATTTCTCTTGTTTTTGATTCCGCGGATAATATGGGCGATAAGTACAGTATAGGCAATATCGATGTTATTTATACGCCACGCGATAACTATTATAAATCAGCGGATGACAAGATAATAGAACTCTTAAAAAATATTTGCGAAAATTTGAAAAATAAAGATGAAGTGGTTGTGATTACGGATGATATTGAATTACGTGAATTGGCCAAAAAAGCGAGCGAGAAGAATAGAAATGTTTATTTTCAAAAAGCAACGGATTTTGCTATAAAATTAAATAAAAATTTATATTCTCAAGGTTACGGCGATGAGAAGATCAATGACGATGAGATAAAAAAAATAAATGATGATCTCTTAAGATTGTGGACGTGAAACATAAAAATGTGTTAAAATATAAATGCATGAAATTTAAACATGGCATGTTCCAGATTTTTTATGTACTATCCACAAAAAATAACAAAAAATAACGGATTTACTTTAATTGAAATTTTGGTTGTCTTAACCATTTCAGCATTATTGCTTACTTTTGCTTCAACTTCTTTTCGCGATTTTCAAAATAAACAGAGCTTAAACAACGAAGCTGAAAAACTTGTCAGCGTTTTATTTGTTGCTCAAAGCAAAACGGTTTCTTCAAGAGATCTTAGTCAGTGGGGTGTTTATTTCAACATGCCACAATCATATACTTTGTTTAATGGCGCGGATTATGCAACCAGAAATCCTGCTCTTGATAAAATTTATACGATAGAAAATGATGTCACGATGAGTTCAGTAAATCTTGCCGAAGGCGTGAGCCAAATTGTTTTTAAAAAATTATCCGGATTTACTGATCAGGCAGGCACCATTGTTTTTGAATTGACACTTGATTCTTCCAAATCAAAAACAGTCCACATAAACAGCGCCGGTCAAATATCATTCAGCTCATTTCCGGCTCTTTCCGAAGAAGATCGCGATAAAGACGCTCGCCACGTGCATGTTGATTATAGTTCTTTTATTGATACAGCGACATCTACCAGCGATAGCTTGGTGCTTTCTTTCGACGGAGGCACCGTTGAAGAAACGATTGTTATTTCTGAAAATTTATTAGGAGGCCAGTTATATTGGGAAGGAGAAATTGACGTTGATGGCGAAACGCAGACGCTTGTTGTACAGACGCAACGCATCAACGATTCTGATACGCAATTTTGTATTTATCGCAGTAATCAATATAATAATAAAAGTTTAGATATTGATATAGGGAGCGATTCCGGCTCCACCCCAAATTTAATTTCGTTTAGCGCGGACGGTCTGACCACTGCGACAGGTTCGTCAATATTTGTTAGCGGAATGGAATGGCAATAACAATATGATAAATTTTTTTAAAAAAACAATTAAGACATCGGGGTTTTCGCTTACAGAGGTTGTTGTTGTGATAGCAATTGTTGGCCTTGCTTTTGTTGGCTTGTTGGAAACAGTATTATATGATTTGAAAGTGAGTTTTAAAAATCAAAAAACTATTCAAGCAAGTTTTTTTGCAGAAGAAACGCTTGAATCTGCGCGAAGTTTCAGAGATAACACGGACTGGGATGTTGATGGCATGGGCGCCTTGACCACTGGCGCCGGTAATTTTTATTATCCTGTAATAGTTCCGGGCGCGACTTCTTCAGCGTGGATGCTTGCTTCAGGAACTGACACAGTCGGAATATTTACACGTTGGTTGATCATTGATGATGTTTCTCGCGACCAAGTCATGGACGATATTGAAAGTGTTTATGTGCTTGCGAATGACGATCCTGATACAAAAAAAGTGACTGCTCGTGTTGTTTCCAGTAGCAGTGAAATTATACTTAGTACTTATTTAACCAATTGGAGATGAAGAGATTTAAATTTAAAAAGACAGGATTCACACTTATAGAAATGACTATTTATGTAGCAATTTTAGGATTTATAGTTCTTTCTTTGTTGTCGTTTTTTATTTGGGCCAATCGCGCGCGCGTTAAAACCTCAGTGGTTAATGAAGTAATAAACAATGCCAACCGGGCAATGTCGGTTATGGTTTATGAAATAAAAAACGCGGACGAAATTTATTTTCCAACTTCAACCACCACTCAGCTTTCGCTCAAAACCATAAACTATCTTCCGTCCGGTGAACAAATTTCATATATTGATTTTTATTTATGTGGCGCGCAAATTTGTATGAAAAAGGAAGCGCTTCCGGCTGTCGCGCTTATTTCCGACGAAGTGATCGTCACAAATTTATCTTTCACACAAGTCGCCACTTCCAGCGTGCCATCCGTGTATATTGACTTGACACTTGATTCATCCGACGGGGGCGACAGAATTGATTATAATTTTTCGTATAACATAACCTCAAACGCTTCAGTGAGAAGTTATTAATATTGTCGCGTATGAAAATAATAAAATATTTAAATATTCATAACCAAGAAGGAATAGCAATGCTTTTTATTACCATTGTTGTGCTGGCCAGTATGTTGAGTTTGGTTGTTGGCAATGTTGTTTTGGTGCGAAATCAATTAAAGACAGCTGCTGATTTGCAAATATCCTCTCAGGCTTATTATGCCGCCGAATCCGGAATAGAGGATGCTATGTATCGTTTGAAAAATGGTATGAATTTATCAAATCCTGAAAATTTGCAAACAGGTGTTGGATCTTCTACCGTGATATACACCAATGAACTTGACGGCTCTCATATTCTTACCGCAATTGGCGGAGTAAGTGATCGTTTAAAGAAGATTGTTGTGAGTTTTGGCATTGTAAGCTCCGGCGACGCCGCCTTTAATTACGGAGCTCAAGCCGGAGAGGGCGGAATGCTCTTGCAAAACGGAAGCATCATTAACGGTAATGTTTTTTCCAACGGTAGTGTAAAGATGGAAAATACATCTGTCTTAACTGAAACAATGATAGTCGCTCAAAACGGAAATAACATAGAAGGAGCAGAGATCGGCGGAGATGCTTATGTTGATCATTGTAAAAATTCCAATATCACCGGTGTTTTATATTGTAATACGCATGACAATTGCACGGCAGACTCAATAGTAACACCCTTAACAAGCGAGATAGCAACAGCCAGCATGCCGATTTCGGATGAAGAGATTGCCGAATGGAAAGACGCTGCAGAAGACGGCGGAATTACTTCAGGAGACTTGACTTTCACCGCAGGCCCTGTTACATTAGGTCCTCAAAAAATCGTTGGAAATCTTATTGTCAGAGGAAGCGCTATTCTGACAATGAATGGTACTATATGGGTGACAGGAGATCTTGACATTGAGCAACAGGCAGAAGTAAAATTAAGCAATGGTTACAGCACTTTGAGCGGAGTATTGATAGTAGATGGAGTAATAAGCCTTGATAACACGGCCAAAGCTCATGGCACAGAACAACCCGGCAGTTATTTGGTTCTTCTTTCCACGGCTTTGGGAGAAGCCATTTCTTTAAAAAATCAATTTCAAGGAGATATTTTATATACCACTAGGGGTGAAGTTGTAATTAGAAATTCTACGAATTTAAAAGAAGTAACCGGCTATAGAGTTCATCTTGAAAACAGCGCAGAATTGACTTATGAAAGCGGAGTAGCCAACCTTAGTTTTTCCGGAGGTCCGGGCGGGGCATGGGACGTAAGAGACTGGAAAGAGGTGGAATAATTAAAAATATTTATATATTTAATTATTAAACAAAAAACTATGAAAACTAAATTATGTATTATGGTTTTGTTTATGGCTCTTGCGGCTCTTCCGGCGTTGGCTGAAGATGGAGACGGAGAAGCATTGCGGGAGGCTGTAAAAAATAAAAAAAATCAAGCGTCGCAATTTGAAAACGCAATTGCCAATGAATACAGAAGCGAGGTCGCGGATTTTGTCCAAAATTTATTGGATGTTGCCGACCGGCAAGAATTGGGCGGTATCGGCGAGCAGGTCAGAGAAATCGCCAGACAGCAAAACGCTTCCGAAGACATGGTGACTCCCGATTTGGAAAGAATCAAAAACAAAAACAAAATAAGAAAATTTTTCTTCGGGACTGATTTTGGAAAGACAAGGGAAATAAAAAAAGAGATGCAAGAAGCGCAAAAAAGATTAAGAGAACTTGAAAGAGTCGGAGACGATATTGACAATTCCGTTGACAAAGCTGAAATTGAAGCGCAAATAAAGAATTTTCAAGAAAACATAAATGAAGTATTGGAAGAGGTCGGAGTTGAAGAGGGAAAATTCAGTTTATTTGGCTGGATGAAGAAGATTTTTATTAAATAGTATAAGAATTTTATCAAAATAATTACACCGGTCTTTTATTTTACGGCCGGTGTTTTTATGGCTATTTAACATTTTTGGGCAAAGTCTTTTTGTAGATTTATCTTATAAATAAAATATTACCGGCAAAACCATGCTGATTTTTTGTAGAGACGGGTTTGAAACCCGTCTCTACAAAAAATCAGCATGGTTTTGCCTTCGCATGAAGCATAGATTTGCCCAAAAATGTTAAAGAGCCGGTGTTTTTGTTTTATATTTTTCAGCGAATATGTTAAAATGTGAACATATATAAAACTTGAAATATGTTATGTTTAATTTTCGGAAAATAACAAAAAATAAAGCAATAAGAACTTTTTTCATTTTTATTCTCCTGTCGGGGTGGATTTTTTCCGGTTGGCCACAGGTTTGGAATTTTCCTCCAAAAACCAATCAAGCGCAAGCAGTTGTGGGTTTTCAGGAGGCCAGCGGTATGGCTGCTTCAGAAGGAGCCGATGTCACGGTAACACTGCCTTCTCATCAAGCGAACGACATTTTTTTACTTCAAGTGGTTGTTCGTGATGTTGATGATACAATTACGGTTACAGATTGGACGCAAATTACAACTATTACCGACGGATCCGCCGCCAGACATTGGTGGTTTTGGAAGCGGGCGGCAGGAAGTTCGGAAACCAACCCGTTGGTGGACAAAAGCACCGGCACAGGCGATACTTATGCCACAGTAACAAGTTATAGGGGCGCGTCGTCTGATGCCAATCCGTGGGAGGCAACCAGCACGGCAGTATGCACCGGCACTGCCAGTCCGTTTACATTAAACGGCGTTGAAACGTTAACAGCCAATTCGCTGGTTGTGGCTAGCTGGAATGATATTGATAATTTTCTATCCAGCGCTACTTATTCGGCAACCAACCCGACTTCTTTAACTTCTAATATGTTAAACCAAAGCCCCCTCGGCGCCGATGGAACCAATGCGTTGGGTTCAGCTTTAAGAACTACTGCCGGCGCGACAGGAAACGTAAGCGTTAGCCCTAATAAGGCCCCCGATGCAGTTTGTGGTCTTGTTTTGGCGCTTAAAACCAATCTTCCTCCGACATTAACCGTTATTACACCGCCAGTGGAAGGCGCCACAGTAACAGTCGGCGACTCTTATAATATTACTTATGATTTAGCCGATCCGGATGATGATGTTACTGTTGATTTTTATTGGGATGATGGTTTGGATTTTACAGGAACAAGTACTGCCAGCTGTCAAAGTCAGGCCGAAGGCACTGGCGCCATTTGTTCTTGGGATACAACCGGCATACCGCCAGGTGTCTACTATATTTATGGAATTACCACTGACGGGATTAATGCCGAAGTTAATGATTATGCGCCCGGGCAAATTACGATTAACTCGGCATCAGTCGTTTCCGTATCTGTTAGCCCGTCTAGTTTTGATTATGGAAAAGTGCCGAGCGACACCGCTTCCAACACTTTGCCGCTTTGGGGCGGCGCCGGAATTGTCGCTACCAATGGCGATGCTCTTGCGGATTTTTATGTTTACAGCGCAAATTCCACCGGCCTAGGCGCGGGCTGGACACTGGCCGCGGACAATACAGGCAATAACTATATCCATAAATGGTGCGATGACTCTTATAATGATTGTTCTTCGCCACCGACAAATTATTCTGCCATGACAACCAGCCCGGCTCTTGCCACCAGCAGTGTGGCAATAAGTGGAACAGTCGCTTTTCAACTGGAAATCACTACCCCAATCACTCCCACCGATTTCAGCACGCAAAGCTCGGTTGTTACCATCCAGGCGTCAGCGCCGTAAACTTTATTTTATTGGATTGATTTTATCGTAAATTTTTAGTATAATTAATATATGACCATCCATGAATTTATAAAAAAAAGGCCGTATTTGATTTGGTATGTAAAAAATTTGGACAAGCTTTCCAAAGAATCAATCGTGGAGCATGTTTTAAATTACGGCGACTGGGATGATGTTCAAGAAATGATTAAAATTTTAGGCATGAAGAAAACCGCAAAAATTTTCCGCGCCAAATCAAAATTATCTGAAATAGGCAGGCAAAATTATATTGAAAAAACAAAACATTTTTTTACTCTTTATTTTAATAAGTATGCGCCAAGAGGTATTGACAAAAGAACAAGCTGAATTATTGCCGCTCATAGAGAAGAAATTGAATATTTGCCCGATTTTGTTGTGAGCGATGAAAAGGTTAAAAAAGAGCTGATAAAATTTAGTCTGGAATAATTTATTGTGCGGTTGCAAACAATATGTTATAATAAATCTGTGGATAAGTTATAAATAAAAAATTTATATATATTTTATAATTA
>JBDRDI010000019.1:0-2016 GCA_043820875.1 bacterium | reverse complement strand
GATTGTTCAGCCGAACGGTTGACGGTCAAAGACACCATAGAAAAGATTCGAGTTAAGGGTGAAAAATTTGATTTTGTTGGTTTAACCGCTACAACTCCGTTGATTAATAACGCATTGGCAATTGCCAGCGGCGTTAAAGCGTTTCTACCCGGAGCAAAAATTGTTTTAGGCGGCGTACATCCATCGGTCTTGCCTGATGAAGTTATGGCGCATGATAATGTTGATTATGTCGTGATAGATGAAGGCGAGGAGACAATGAAAGAATTGGCCGACGGGAAAAATCCAATGGAAATTTTAGGGCTTTGCTTTAAACAAAATAACCGGGTGATTAAAAACGAGCTGCGTCCCCTGATAAAAGATTTGGATGCTATTCCGCCGCCAGCCTATCATCTTTTGCCCATGGATAAATATTATCCGGCTATCGGCAGTTATAAATGTTTGCCGGCAATGATTCTTTTGGCTACACGCGGCTGTCCGGGCCGTTGTACTTTTTGCTATCGGACCTTTCGAGGAGTCTTGCGTAAACGTTCGGTCGGAAGTATTTTAGAAGAAATTAAAATTTTACAACGCGATTATGGAATTCAAGAATTTATGTTTTATGACGATACTTTCACAATGTTTCGGGAATTGATTCGGGAATTTTGCGAGACAATTATCAGAGAAAAAATAAATATTATCTGGTCCTGTTTTACTCGGGTTGATTGCGCTGATGAAGAGCTGTTGTCTTTAATGAAAAGATCAGGCTGTCATCTGGTATTAATTGGCGTGGAATCGGCTGATGAGCAAATTTTAAGAAATGTTAATAAAAAAATTTCACTGGAGCAAGCCGTTAATTTTATAAAAATAGCGCGTCGGGTTGGGCTGGAAACCCGGGCGGCATTTATGTTCGGTAATCAGGGCGAGACCGAAGAGACGATCAAGAAAACAATTGATTTTGCCGTTAAGCTTGATTCAGATGAGGCGCAATTTAATATCGCGACACCTTATCCCGGGACAGAATTTTTTTGTTGGGCAAAAGAGAGGGAATATATTAAATCTTCCAATTGGGATGATTATAGTTATGCTAATATTGTTTTAGAGCTGCCGGGATTAAATCGGGCCAGTCTCCAGCATTATTACGAATTGGCGCACCGCAAATTTTATTTTCGGCCTAAAATAATTTTGCGCCGTCTCGGCCACATTAGAAGCTGGGCGCAACTAAAACAGGAAATAAAAGGAGGAATAGCTTTAATGGGATTTTTCTTTAAAGGAAATGGAAAAAAATAGAAATAAAAAAATTATAGCGATTTTGCCGGCCTATAATGCCGCCAAAACTCTGGAAAAAACCGTTAATGATATTTCGCGTCAATGGGTGGATGAAATTATTTTAGTGGACGATGCCAGTTGTGATGATACAGTCGCTGTTGCGAAAAAACTGGAATTAAAAACATTTGTTCATCCGATCAATCGGGGATACGGCGGCAATCAAAAAACTTGTTACAGGGAGGCGCTAAGCGCCGGAGCGGATATTGTGGTCATGGTTCATCCCGACCACCAATACGATCCGCGATTATTGCCCGAACTAGTTAAACCTTTGCTAGCCAACGAGGCTGATGCGGTTTTTGGCTCCAGAATGATGATGCCCAAAAACGCTCTGGCCGGCGGCATGCCTTATTGGAAATTTTTGGCCAATATTTTTTTGACATTTGTTGAAAATATGATTTTAGGTTTGCGTTTAACCGAATATCATTCTGGTTTTAGAGCCTATAGCAGGAAGACTTTGGAAATGGTGTCATTTGAAAAAAATTCAGATGATTTTGTTTTTGATACCGAGATAATTGTCCAGATGAAAGTTGCAGGCCTCAAGATCTTGGAAATTCCTATTACCACCAGATATTTTCCCGAAGCTTCGCAGATAGGTTTGGTCAAAAGCCTTAAATATGGGCTGGCGATTTTAAACGTGATGAAAAAATACTTATTTTTAAAATATAAAATAAAAAATTACGGACAATTTAAAACAAAATAGATTAATTTATG
>JBDRDI010000018.1:0-32559 GCA_043820875.1 bacterium | reverse complement strand
TATAAGCCATTATTTAATTATTATTCAGATAATGAAAAATTAGAGAATATAGAAAACGGCTGGAAGATTTATGCCGGAGATTTTGTGACGACAGATGAAGGAACGGGTGTGGTGCATATTGCTCCGGCGTTCGGTGAGGACGATATGAATTTGGGTAAAAAATATAATTTGCCCTTTGTTCAGCATATTGGCATGGACGGAAACTTTAAAGAAGAGGTGACGGATTTTAAAAACATGAACGTGAAACCGATTGATAATCATATGGCGACGGATATTGAGATTATAAAATATTTAGCGCATCATAATTTATTATTTTTCAAAGAAAAATACGAACATAGTTATCCGCATTGTTGGCGATGTGATACGCCTTTGATTAATTATGCCACTTCTTCTTTGTTTGTAAAAGTTTTTGACCAAAAGACAAAATTATTAAAAAACGCGAAAAAAATCAATTGGGTGCCGGAGCATATTAAAGAAGGGCGTTTTGGAAAATGGTTGGAAGGCGCGCGGGACTGGTCAATAAGTCGGCAGAGATTTTGGGCATCTGTCGTGCCAATTTGGAAATGCGAATGCGGAGAGCAAAAAGTAATTGGCTCCTTGGATGAACTTTATAAATCTGCTCATAATCAAATCACCAAATTGATTTTAGTCCGTCACGGTGAGTCGGAAAATAATGTTAAAGACATAATTTCTGATAAAATTGATAAATATAGCTTGACGAAAAAGGGGCGTGAAGAAATTAAAGAGGCATCTAAAAAAATAAAAAAAGAAATCGCTGGGTCAAAAGAAGAGACAATAATTTTTTCTTCTCCGATTTTGCGCGTCCGCGAAAGCGCGGAGATAATTGCCAAAGAACTTGGTTTGGATTTTCAATTAAGTGATGGGATCAAAGAAATGAATTTCGGTTCATGGAATGATCAAGATGAAAAATTATTAAGTATTAATGATAAATTGCGCCAGCAGTATGACCAGTCGTCCGCGTTTGACAAGTGGAAATTTAAAAGAGGCGGAGACGGAGAGAGTAGCGCCGAAATCGGAGAGCGCGTTTATGATTGGTTTTTGGAAACGTTGAAAGAGAATGCCGGTAAAACGATTATTATTATTTCTCACGGTGATCCGGTTATTGATTTTGTTAATAAATTAAAATCAAGAAGTAATGAAGAGGCGGCTATCGCCTGGGCTGGTCCGGAATACCCGCGAAATGGCGATGTAAAAACCGTTTATGTTGATAACGCCACAAAAAAAGAAATTGATTTACACAAAGATTCCGTTGATAAAATATATTTACTTTGTGATAAGTGCGACCAAAAGATGAAAAGAGTGCCGGATGTCTTGGATTGTTGGTTTGAATCGGGGTCTATGCCATACGCCCAGATGCATTATCCTTTTGAAAACAAAAAAAAGTTTGAAGATAATTTTCCGGCGGAATTTATCGCGGAAGGCGCGGATCAAACCAGATGCTGGTTTTATTATTTGCATGTTTTGGCCGGTGGAATAAAAAAAGATAAAGCATTTAAAAATGTAATTGTTAATGGGATTGTTTTGGCCGAGGATGGCAAGAAGATGTCTAAAAGATTAAAAAATTATCCGGATCCAATGTCAATTTTTGAAAAATACAGCGCGGATGCTTTGCGATATTATCTTTTGACTTCGCCCGTGATGGCGGCGGAAACATTATGTTTTTCCGAAAAAGGAGTATTAGAATCTTTGCGAAAAGTGGATATGCTTTTATGGAACGTTGTGAAATTTTGGGAAATGTTTGAAGTTGAAAATGAAGAAAAAATAAATATTAATAAAGAACCGCGTAGTAATAATATTTTAGACAAATGGATATTATCAAGATTGAATCAATTGATTAAAGAAGTGTCTGAAAATTTGGAAAAATATAATTTACCCAAAGCCGCCCGTCCGATCGCAGAGTTTATTGACGATTTGTCCACGTGGTATATTCGCCGTTCCCGCGATAGATTTAAAGACAATGACCAAGATGCGTTTATCACGACCAAATACGTTTTGACGCAATTGTCAAAAACAATCGCGCCGTTCATACCATTTATTGCCGAGCAAGTCTGGCAGAAAGTTTCGGGTTATGATTTTAAAGACGAGAATAAGTCCGTGCATTTGGAAAATTGGCCGACTGTTGGAGAGATAAATATGAAAGTTATTAACGCTATGAAAATAGCCAAACAAATTGTGGAATTGGGGCTTGCCAAGAGAGACCAAGCCGGGATTAAAATCCGTCAACCATTGTCAATGTTGAAAGTAATTGGTGAAGAACTACCAAAAGAATATTTTGAATTGGTTAAAGATGAATTAAATATAAAAGAAATAATTACAGATTATGGCGACGGTATATTAAAAGTAGAGCTAAATACGGAAATTACGGCTGAATTAAAGCAAGAAGGAGCGAAACGCGAGATTGTGAGGTCAATAAATTCACTGAGGAAAGATGCCGGCCTTACAATTCAGGACACGATTGATATTTATTATGAAACCGAAAGTGAAGAAATAAAAACAATATTTTCTTTATATAAAAATGAAATTATAAAAGATACTCTGGCGCGTAATATTAATGGAGAGGTTGGTCAAAACTTCAAAGAAATAAAAATAAATAGTGATTCTACCGTTAAAATTGGCATTGAAAAAGTAGGTTAGTGTTTTTTTGTTGGTTATTTTGCCATAAGCACATATATTGTGGTATATTATATATAACAAATTATAATTTTATTCTTTTTATATGTCTTCAAAAAAAGAGGAAAAAATGGACGTGATTAAAATTGTGAACGATATTTTTCATGAAGCCGTGGAAATGGGCGCGAGCGATATTCATTTTGAGCCGCGCAAAGACAGTATGACCGTAAGATTTCGTGTGGACGGCATATTAAAGATGGCCTTTGAGGGTGATTTGACTCTTTTTGAGTTTGTTGTAGCCAGAATGAAAGTTTTGGCTCAATTGGATTCAACCGGCTTGCCTCGTTCTCAAGAAGGTAATATTAAGTTTACATATTCGCAAGAGCATATTGTTGATATGCGCGTTTCAATCATGCCGACTTCTTATGGCGAGTGCATCGTGGTCAGAATTTTGGAGCGTAAGGATGCTATGGGTAATTTAAGGGAACTTGGTTTTACAAGTCTGCAAATTGAATCAATTGAAAAAATATTGAAAAAATCATACGGCTTAATACTTGTGACCGGCCCGAACGGCGCCGGAAAATCAACCACGCTTTTTAATATGTTGCAAAAGTTAAATAGTCCTGAAAAAAGCTTAGTGACTCTGGAAGATCCGGTGGAAAGAAAAATTGATATGGTGCGGCAAACAAATATTAATCCAAAAACAGGACTCAGTTTTGCAAACGGTTTGAAATTTTTATTGCGCCAAGATCCGGACGTAATTATGGTTGGAGAAATTCGAGACATGGAAACCGCGAAAACAACCGTACAAGCTGCGATTACCGGCCATCTTGTACTGGCTACCATTCACACCAGCACGGCGGCCGGCGCTATAGTCCGGTTGATAAACATGGGAGTGGAACCATTTCTTCTTTCGTCGGCCATAAAATTTATATCAGCCCAACGATTAGCAAGGATTAATTGTCCAAAATGCAAAGAAGAATATTTTCCTTCCAAAGATTTGTTGGAAATGCTGGACGCGCCGAAAGATGTCAGATTTTACCATTCCATCGGTTGTGATGATTGCAATCAAAAAGGACTTTACGGTCGAGAAGCTGTCCATGAAGTTTTGATTATTGATAAAGAAATTCAAAATTTGATTTTAACAAAACCGTCCGAAGATCAGATTAACGACATTGCTGTAAAAAACGGCATGAAAACCCTGCGCCACATTGCCATGGAAAGAGTTTATGATGGCACAATCAGTATTGAAGAAGCAATTAGACTGGCCGCTTGATAGCCCAGTCTTTAGCTATTAATATTTTGAAAAATAATTATTTATAATAATATAATTTTAAATTTATGACCAATTTTTTGTGGATTTTACTAGCCGTTATAGTGGTGATTATTGCCGCTGTCATCGGCATGTACAATTCTTTAATTCGTTTAAAAAACAGAGTGCAGGAGGCGTGGAGCGATATTGATGTTCAATTGAAGCGCCGTTACGATTTGATTCCGAATTTAATTGAAACCGTCAAAGGATATGCGGCGCACGAAAGTGGTACCTTGGAAAAAGTGGTTCAGGCTCGCAACGCTGCTATGCAAGCGCAATCAGGAGGCACTGCAGAGGCGCGCGCTTCAGCCGAGAACGCTCTTTCCGCGACATTGAAAACAATTTTTGCTTTGTCAGAAAGCTATCCGGATTTGAAAGCCAATCAGAATTTTTTGGAATTGCAAAGAGAGTTATCTGATACGGAAAACAAAATTCAAGCGTCTCGCCGTTTCTACAATGGCAATGTTCGCGATTTCAACACCAAATTGGAAGTTTTTCCAACCAACATTATTGCCGGCATGCTTGGTTTTAAGAAAAGAGATTTTTTTGAAACAAAAGACGAAAAAGAAAGAGAAGTCGTTCAGGTTAAGTTTTAATTTACTCTATATAAAGAATTTTTACCCCGCCCTTCGCGAAGGGCGGGGTTTGTTGTTTTTAAAAATTGAAAATAAACGAAAAAAATGTTATTATAAAAAATATAGATAGTATAAATAATAATTATTATTATAATGCCGACTCTCTATACTCATTCAGACTCAAACAAAAAGAAGACTTGGGCTTTGTTGTCCGTGTTTACTGTTTTTATTATTTTGGTCGGGTTTATTTTTAGTCAAGCCATGGAAAATCAGGCCGTGCTTTATTTCGCGGTTTTGTTCAGTATTTTTTACAGTTTTATAAGTTATTGGTGGAGCGATAAAATTGTTTTGAGAATGAGTGGCGCCAAGGAAATAAAACACGATGACAATAAAGAATTGTATCATGTTGTGGAAAATCTTTGTATCACGGCCGGATTGCCGTTGCCGAAAATTTATATTATTAACGATACGGCTCCAAACGCTTTTGCCACCGGCCGCGATTCCGAACACGCGGTTGTGGCTGTCACAGCCGGATTATTGAAAAAATTGGACAGAAGCGAGTTGGAAGGCGTGATTGCTCACGAATTATCGCACATCGGCAATAGGGATATTTTGATCGCGACACTGGTAACGGTTATGGTAGGGATGGTGGTGCTTTTGGCTGATTGGTTCAGACGTTGGACTTTTTGGGGAGGATATAGAAGAAGTAATAATAAAAGTGGAGGACAATTGCAATTAATTATTATAGTAGTTGCTGTTATTTTTTCTATTCTTGCTCCGATTTTTGCTTATATGATGCAGTTTGCCATTTCTCGTAAGCGCGAATTTTTGGCAGACGCGGACGGCGCGCTTTTGACAAGATATCCGGAAGGATTGGCTCGCGCTTTGGAAAAAATATCCTCAGACTCTGAACCGTTGGAAGTCGCGAATCGCGCCACAGCGCATTTGTATATTGCTTCACCGTTCAAAGGAAAAAAGAAACCCGGATTTTTTGCCAAAGCATTTATGACCCATCCGCCGGTAGAGGAAAGATTGACTGCGTTGCGTGGCATGCATTAAGTCGCCAGTTTTATGTTTCAATTATGGACAATGAATCACCGCGTTATCAAAAAATAAAAGAAGCGAACAAAAGATATATCTGGATCAGGTGGCTGGAAATTATTTTGTTTGGACTTGGGGGGTCTCTTGTTGTTTTGGATATTGAGCCTGGCCAGTCTGTTGATTTTTCTTTGTTAAGAATAGTCGCGATTTTAAGTGTTTTCGCGGCTACCATGAATATATTTTTTGGACGTTTGCGAAAGCGCGCGGAAAAGAGAAAAGACAAGGGGCTTTTTAATGTTTTGGGGTTTGCGCAAATAATTTTTGAAATATCTATTTTCTCAATGATTTTTTATTGTTTCGGCGCCTTGGAGAGCTTGTTGTTTTTGCTTTTTACATTACCGATTGTCGCTGGTTGTTATTTGGTGGAAATGCATTATGCGAGCCTTTTTATTTCCTTGGCGAGCATCATTTCTTTGAATCTCATCGTCTATTTGGAAAAGGTAGAAATTATTATTCCTGTTTCTTTATATAATATTCCGAACAGTTTATACATTTATTCTTCAACAACAAATTTGGGATTTATTTCATTTATTTTTCTTTTGATAGGTCTCTTTTCAAGTTGTGGCGCGAAGTTTGTTTTTAACGTGGGAGAAGGAAAAAATGAGGCGCAGATGCTGGATCAAGCGGAAAAAAATTTAACAGCTGTCAATGAAGAATTGGAGAAAAAAATAAAAGAATCGGAGCAGGCGGAACTCGCTATGTTAAAAGCATTTTCCGATTTAAAACAAGAAAGAAAAAGAAGCGAAAGCGAACGTGATAAAACCGCCGCGATTATTTCCAATTTTGTGGATCCGATTATTGTTATTGATTTGGATAATAAGCTTACGCTTTTTAATCCGGCTGCCAGAAATATTTTTGCGCTGGATGACAATGATTTAGGAAAAGAAGTATCTCCTGAAAATAATTATTCAATGGAAAATTTTAAAGAAGTTGCCAGCCGGGAATACGAAGTTATTAAAAAGAAAAGCGAAATGGAAGATAACCCAATGGACGAAGAGGTGGTTATAAATTACGCGGAACAAGAGCTTACTTACAAGGTGATTACTGCGGCGGTTATTGATAATAATAAAAATCTTGGCGTCATGAAGATATTTTATAACTTGACGCGAGAGAAGATGATTGATAAACTTAAGTCAGAGTTTATTTCCATTGCCGCGCATCAATTAAGGACTCCATTGGCGGCTATTAAATGGGCCATAAAGATGGTGCTGGACGGTGATGAGGGAGAAATAAATGAATCTCAAAAAGCAATGCTTTCCAAGGGCTATGTTAGCAATGAAAGGATTATCAATTTGGTAAATGACATGCTTAATGTGAGTCGCATTGAAGAAGGTCGTTTCGGCTATGCTTTTGCAGAAGCCGATATCATCGAATTAATCAGCAGTACGGTTGATAATCTGGAAGGAAAATTAAAAGAGAAAAGTATAAATGTGGCCGTGAAGAAGCCGGAAAATATTTTTCTCATCGCGATTGATAAGCAAAAAATGGAATTGGTTTTTGAAAATATTTTAGAAAACGCGGTTAAATACACTCCGGTTTACGGAAAAATTGAAGTGGAAATAAGACCGAATAAAGAATTGGTGGAAATTTCCATCAAGGATAATGGCGTAGGAATTCCGGCGGAAGATCAGCCAAAATTATTTTCCAAATTTTTTCGAGCCGCGAACGTGGTGCGCTTGCAAACGGAAGGTTCCGGCCTTGGTATGTTTATTGCCAAAAATATCGTCATTGAGCATGGCGGGAAAATAATTTGCAAGAGTGAAGAAGGAGTCGGCACGGAATTTATAATCACTCTTCCGATTAAACATAGAGAAAGCCACGAAACAGAAACTCATCAAAATAAAGTTTAATAATTTATAAAAATATATGAGCGATAAAAAAGAGAAAATATTAATTATTGAAGACGAACAATCATTGGCTGACTTGCTGGCCGAAAGACTTGCCAAGGGAGGTTATGAAACCAAAACATCTTATGACGGCAAGGATGGATATGAGCAAGTCAAAAAATTCAATCCTGATTTAATTCTCTTGGACATTGTTATGCCAAAAATGAATGGCTATGAAGTGTTGGAGAAAATGAGTGAAGAAAAGAAAAAAATTCCGGTGATTATTATTTCCAATTCCGGACAGCCAGTGGAAATTGAAAAAACAAGAAAGCTCGGTGCCATTGACCATTTGATTAAAACTGAATTTAGCCCGCAAGACGTTATAGACAAAGTAAATAAATATATTAGCGGTGGTAAGAAGGAAAGCAAAGATGAGTCATATTTGTCCCCGCAAGAAGATCCGAACGTTAAAAAGTTGAATATCAAAGTCCTCTTGGTGGAAGATGATTCTTTTTTGCGCGATATCTGTAGTAAGAAATTAACCAAAGAAGGTTTTACTGTTTATGAAGCTATAGACGGCGCGCAAGCTTTGGACTCGGCCGGAAAAGTTGAGCCGGATGTCATTTTATTGGATATTGTTTTGCCGGCCGTGGATGGCTTTCAGATTTTGTATGGCATCAGAAACCATAGCAATAAAAAAATAAACAAAGCGCCGGTTATAATGCTTTCCAATCTGGGGCAAGACGACGATATTAAACGGGCCATGGACATGGGAGCGAATGATTATCTGGTTAAAGCGCATTTTACCACCGAGGAAATAGTTGAAAAAGTTAAGGGTGTTTTGGAAAAAAACGGGGAGAAAAAATAAAATGTAAAAATTTTAAAAATTAAAAAGCCACTTTTAATTATAAAGAGAGTGGTTTTTTGTATAATATTTTTTACTCATTCTGGCAAAGATAAAGTTAAAAATTTGCATAATTCTTGAATTTTTTATAGAGTAGAGATATGGAAAATAAAAGTAAAAACAATTTGGAGCTGGTGGCGCCGGCCGGAAATATGGAGAAGCTGAAAGCTGGTCTGGCGCATGGTGCGGATGCCGTGTATGTTGGTATTCCCGCCTTTTCTTTGCGAGCGCGCGCCAACGAATTTGATATTAAAAAAATCAGCGAAGCGACTGAATATTGCCGTGCGAGAGGAAGAAAGATTTATGCCACAATAAATATTGTCGCGCATAATAGGCATTTGAAAAATTTACCCGAACATATTAAAAAATTAAAAAAAATAAAAGTGGACGGTTTGATTATTTCCGATCCGGGTGTTTTGGAAATTGTGCGCGATGTTTGGCCCGAAGCCGTGATACATCTTTCTACGCAAGCGAATTGCGTGAATTGGCGCGCCGCGAAATTCTGGCACAAGACAGGCGTTAAAAGAATAATATTGGGACGAGAAACAACACTCGCGGAAATTAAGGAGATTCATAAAAAATGTCCGGAAGTGGAATTGGAATATTTTGTCCACGGAGCAATGTGCATGGCCTATTCCGGCCGGTGTTTTTTGTCCAAATATTTTGTCGGCCGTTCCGGAAATTTGGGAGATTGCGTTCAGCCTTGCCGTTGGAAGTACGGAGTCAAAAGTCAAAAGTCAAAAGTCGAAAGTAGTCCAGAGCAAAATTTTTTTATTGCAGAAGAGAAGAGGTTAAATCAGCCGTTGGAGATTGTAGAGGAGGAGAATGGGTCATATATTTTAAATTCAAAAGATTTATGTTTGTTGAAATATTTGAAAGACTTACGCTATGCGGGCGTGACGAGTTTTAAAATTGAAGGGCGCGCCAAGAGCGTTTATTATCAAGCAATGGTCAGCGGAATTTATTCTCGCGTGATTCGCGATATTGATAAAATAAAAAAGAAGGAAATTGATAATCTTTATAAAGAGTTGGAGAATAAAATAATGAATCGTGGCTACACGGAAGGATTTTTATTGGGTGAAAAAGCGGATCAGGAAGTTGAAATGTCGCATCAGAATATCGGTTGGGAATTTTGTGGGGTGGTGGTTGGAAATAATAAAAACAAAATAATTAACATTAAAGTTCACAACACCTTAAAGTCTGGAGACAGGATAGAGATTGTCACTCCGTTTTATGGTATAATAAATATGAAAGTTAATAAACTGGTTGATAATAAAACAAACAAAGAAATAGGCGAGGCGCATGGCGGCGCAGGGAAAATAGTGAGCATAAAATTAGACAAGAAACATAAGCTTGTGCCGGAATTTAGCGTGATAAGAAGAAAATTATGATTGCATATATAAAAGGGAAAATTATTAAAAAAGGAAAAGGGTATTCTGTTGTTGTTGCGAATAACGTGGGGTATAAGATTTATGCGAGCGAATTGCTGTATTCGGATTTGCCCTTGGGTTCCGAGGCTGAATTTTATATTTATGAACGAATTAAAGAAGACGCTTATGATCTTTATGGATTTAAAACCGATGAAGAATTGGAATTGTTTGAGTTGCTTTTGACAGTATCCGGCATTGGACCAAAAACGGCTTTGGGAATTGTTTCCGGAGCAAGCGCAAATGATATAAAGAAAGCGATAAACAAAGAAGATGCCGCGCTTCTTGCCAAAATGTGCGGAGTAAGCGTGAAAATCGCGGAGCGTGTTGCTTTGGAGTTGGGAGGAAAAATTAAAAAAATCATGAAGAATAATATAACCGCGGATGAAGAAGAAACAAGCGACACCACCATGGACGAAATTGACGCTTTAACTTCTTTGGGATATTCAGATCGGCAAGCGCGCGAAGCGCTCCGCCAAGTTGACGCGAAAATCACAGACAGCTCCGAGAGGGTTAAAAAAGCTTTGAAGAATATAAAATAAGATATGATGAATTTAGAAACAATCACACAACCGATTGAGGCAGGGTCACAAATTGATCATGAACGACAGCTTTATAGAAAAATTAATTTAATTAAATTAGAGTTTGCTCAACAAAGAGCAGGGGTCGAGAGAATAGACTTAATGGATGGTATCAAAAAACATTTTGGCTTAATCAGATATTTGGAATGGAACATAAGAGAAAGATTAAAAACTGATGATAAGGAAATGATAAATCAAAAAGTTAAAGAAATTTTGGATAAAGTAAAATCTATTTGTGAATCTAATGATCCTGATAAAATAGAAAATTGTATTGAAGAAGCATTGGGAGAATTGGCTCCAGCTCCGGAAGAAAAAGAGAGAGAAAAAAAATCAGAATTGGTTTATTACGGTTTGACAAAGGGTTTCCCTGCACAGTATGGGATTAGTGAAGATGTTCAAAAAAAGTATGGAATAAAAGATTATGATGATTGTGCGGAAATACATTTTGAGTGGTTTTATAAAAACAACAAAGGAAATATTGGGAAAGACGTGATAACAAAAATAAAAGACGATATGTCCAAAATCGCCATTGATATTGTTGATAATAATAGTCAAGTAAACGTTGTTTATGGAGTTAGTTGGATAATGGGTAGGCCGGGCATGAGTAGATATGGTTTTGAAATTCAAGACGAGGAATTATCATCCGATAGTGATAATGCGTGGCTCCAGTTTGTTGACCAGCATGGTAATATTAACAAAAAAAGATTACAAGAATTGGCGCAAAAAGGAGAATTGCCGATTAAAAATAAATTAGGAATTATTCCTGTAGAAAAATTTTTAAAATTATATTTGCCAGAAGAAAGAAGAAGAGGAAAAATTATTTTAAGAGATTATAATCCGGAGTTTGTGGAATACGAAAAAAAAGCAGAAGAGCAGTTTAAAATTTTTGAAAAAAATTGGAGTAAAATTAAACCAGAAGAAATTGATGAAATAATAAATAGTAATCAGATAATGTCGGAATTTTTAGAAAGAATGCAAATAAAAGATGAACTTATCGAAGTTTTAAAAGATATAAAAATTAAAGGGGAGACATTCAAGGGCAGTAAAAATGAAAAATTAGAATGGTTGAAAAAAAGAGTTAAGATAATTGTAGATAAAGACAAGTTTATAGAGAGAAAAATAAAATTATAAAATGAAATTAATAGATAATATTAACAAAGAAGATTACGACAAATATGCGCTGACGCAAAGAGAGGCGCAGTTTTTGCAATCGTGGGAGTGGGGCGAATTTCAAAAATCGCAGAATAATATTTTTAGAATCGGTATAGAGGACGGTGACGAGATTATTTTTGCCGCGACCATAATTAATAAAAAAATAATTTTTAATAAACATTATTTTTATTGCCCGCGACTGGATATCGCTGACGCGGCAGAGTCCTCTGCGGAGAGACTCTGCCGGAACGATGCGGTGCAAAAATTATTTTGGCAAGAAGTTAAAAATTTAGCGGAAAAAGAAAACTCTGTTTTTTTGCGATACGAACCATTGTCGGAAATTCCGCAAATAAAAAATTCAGTAAAGACCATTGATGTTCAGCCACACAGCACCATGATTTTGGATTTAGAAAAAAGAGAAGAAGATTTGCTCATTGCGATGCATCAAAAAACAAGATACAATATTCGTCTGGCAGAAAAGAAGAAAGTAAATATTGTGGTTGACGCGGAGCGCTTTGAAGAATTTTGGGAGCTGATGAAAGAAACGCGCGGGCGCGACAAATTTCGGACGCACGGAAAAGAATATTATAGAAAAATGCTGGATATCAATTTTATAAAATTATATTTGGCCGAATATGAAGGCCGAATAATCGCCGGAACAATCATTTCTTTTTTTGGCGACACGGCCACATATATCCACGGCGCGTCATCAAATAAATATCGCAATATTATGGCTCCGTATCTTTTGCAATGGCAGGCAATCATGGACGCGAAAAACAAGGGAATAAAATATTATGATTTTTTTGGTATTGATGAAAAGAAGTGGCCGGGCGTGACCAGATTCAAAAAAGGATTCGGCGGACAAGAAGTTAAATATTCCGGGACGTATGATATTGTTTTTGATAATTTTTGGTATAATGTTTATAGGGTTGGGAGATGGGTGAGGAGAATAATATAAAACTATGGAAAATATTGATTTAGAAAAATTTAATAAATTAAAAATAGCTACTCAGGAAATTTACGAAAAAATAAAGAGTGTCTATTGCCCAGCGTTAAAAACAAATATTGTTTTTAATTCCGACGGATTTCACCATTTGCGATATGATAATAATCGTAGCGAAAGAAGTAAGAGAGCGCAATTAAATAAGTTTATTTATTTTAATGATGCTATGGAAATTTTAAAGAAAACCACAACTATTCAGGAATATAGGCGTTCCATCTGTCCTGTTGGTAATTATGACAAAAACGGACTTCGTAAAACAAAAACAGTTGAATGGTTCGGGTTTTTTGCCATTGTGAATTTTACAAAACGTATTCGCATTAATGTTGTGGCTAGAAGAATTGGAGATGGCAAATTCCATTTTTGGAGCGTTATGCCGTATTGGAGATTGAGCAATAATAACAGAATAATAGGTTCAAAAAAAATTGAGTATGAATAAACAAAAACACCCTCATTGTTGAGAGTGTTTTTGTTGTGCCTGCTTATCGGCTTATGATCCGAAGGATTAGCCGAACGGGGCTTGCGCCCGCAAGCACATTATTATAATATATCATTTTTTTGATTTTGTCAATTTTGTAAAATTTTTATGGAAAAAATACTTTATATTATAAAAAAAATAATCCCGACAAAATTGTTTCGCGTTTTGCAACCCGTTTATCATTTTTTATTAAGTTTTGTGGCCGCGGCGATTTACGGGTTTCCCAGCGAGGACTTGATTGTTATTGGCGTCACCGGTACGACCGGAAAAACCACCAGCGTTTTTTTAATTGCTAAAATGTTGAAATCAGCCGGATATAAAGTCGGCCTTACCTCCACGGCCATGTTTAATGATGGTCGGAGAGAATGGTTGAATGATAAAAAAATAACTATGCCCGGCAGGTTTTTTACACAAAAGATATTGAGGGAGATGGTCAAAAACGGTTGCCAATACGCGGTTATTGAAACAACCTCGGAAGGCATCCGCCAATTTCGCCATCGTTTTATCAATTACGACACTTTGATTTTTACCGGACTTTATCCGGAGCATATTGAATCCCACGGCAGTTTTGAAAATTATAAAAAGGAAAAAGGAAAATTATTCGCGCACTTGAGAGGATGCGGAGTGAAATACGCGGATAACAAAAAGAAAGTAATTAAGAGACCTTCCGGTTTGAAAAAAATTGAATTAAATCGCATCAAAAAAACCATTATTATCAATGGAGATGATGAGCACGCGGAATATTTTGTTGACTTTTGGTCTGAACAAAAAATTATTTATACCGGCAAGGACGGCATAGAATTAAATACAAACGAGGAAGCACTGTTTGTTAAATACGGTAATATCAAGACAAGCGCCAAGGGCGCGGAATTTAAAACAAGCGGAATAAATATTAAACTTAAACTTCTTGGAGAATTCAGCGCGACCAATGCCATGAACGCGGTTTGTGTTGGTTTTGGAGAAAACTTGCCAAAAGAAAAAATTAAAAGCGGACTTGAAAAAATCAACGGAATTCCGGGTCGCATGGAAACGATTGATGAAGGACAAAATTTTACAGTTATAGTTGATTACGCTTTTGAACCAAACGCGATTTTAAAACTTTATGGCGCCATAGAATCTTTGGAACATAATAAAATTATTCATTTACTTGGTTCAACCGGCGGAGGCAGAGACATCGCGCGTCGTCCGCTCCTTGGAAAAATTGCAGCCGAGAAAGCTGATTTTGTAATTGTCACCAACGAAGATCCGTACGATGACGATCCTCAAATTGTTATTGATCAAGTGGTTTTTGGCGCAGAAAAAGCCGGAAAAAAGAAAAACGAAAATTTATGGGCGATTCTTGACCGGCGCGAAGCCATAAAAAAAGCCATCTCTCTCGCGAACGAAAACGACATAGTTCTGATAACAGGTAAAGGTTGTGAGCAGGCGATCTGTGTTGCTGACGGCGAAAAAATAAAATGGGATGACCGAAAGGTGGCGAGCGAGGTTTTGAGAGATAAAAAATAATTGTGTTTCTTTAAAAAAATTGCTACAATCAGCTTAATTATAATAAATTTAATATTAAATCAAACCCGTATGAAAAATAAAATATTTATAATCGGCTTGCTTATTTTATTGAGTTTGTCTTTTAAAAATCAGGCCTTGGCCGACGCCGCTCCGGCTACTCCACCTTATCTGAGCACACATTTGAATGTAAAAGTGGGCTTGGGCGATTTTACTGATAAGTATGTTATTATTGAGTATGCTTCGCGTTACGGAAATTACTATTCGTTGGCTGATACCTATGTTAGTCCTGACGGTTATGGAGCAAATACATATTTTGCTTTAGACAAAAATTATTTTGAAAACAACGGCGGCATTGATGGTTTATTTTTAACCACAGGTGCAGATGAAGGGACTCAAATGTCTCCGAAGGACAATAAGAGTTTTGATGCGAACATTTATAATTTTATAATTTCCCGAAATGATTCTTTGCTTAATTCAAAATTTGGCGAAAGAGAAGATGAAACGGCGACAATAGATAATAAATATGTTAAATTTCCGTTTAAGTCTGATTTTTACATTAGACAAGGTGCAGACGATTCTGATTGTGGAACGGGCTGGAATGGCGGCATAAAAGATTGTTTAATTGGAGAAGAAACTTTAACATATTTGCCTCAGCAAGTCGTTGGTAATAATATACTTTTGGTTAATGCCGAAACTCTAAATCAATCGTCCCAAGAAGTTTCTACTCCGCCTCAACACATTTCTTGGTGGAAAAAAATTTGGAATTTCTTTATATCATTATTCTAAATGCAACATTACGCTTATAGTTTTCTACTATATTTAATTATTACTATACTCGCGGAAAGTATTGTTGTTTTTTTGATATTAAGAAAAATTTTAGACGTGAGAAAACAATCGTTGTCAAACGCGGAAATATTTTTGGCGATTATGTTTGCGAATTTGTTAACCCTGCCGTATGTTTGGTTTGTGTCTCCATATTTGTTTTTGAATTTCAGTATTGCCATTTGGATTTCAGAAATTTTTGCTTTTGCGGTTGAAGCAATATTTTATAAAATATATTTTAAGCTTTCATTCCGGAACGCTTTTTTTATTTCATTACTCGCAAATTTATTTTCTTTTGGACTTGGCAAACTTTTACATAATTTATAAATTATTTATAGATTTATTAGTCTTGTGTATAACTTATGAATAATACAAAAGAAATATCTAAAATTAGATAAAAATTAGACAAAATATTAATGCTTCTTTTTACTTGACATATAAAAAATTATTTGCTATTATTTAGGTTGTGTATATTTGACAAAAATGTTTTAAATTGTCAAACTTTAAAATCAATAAGCAATAAATGTCGGAAAAATATAGAAACGGAAAAATGTCGTACTTTTATAGTATGATTAAGGGCCGTTTTTTTGTTTTTTTGATATTAATCTCCATGCATAATTAATATTAATTAAAAGAGTGGTGGACATTTTTGCTTAGCTAAAATTAGACAATACCGACTCAAGCCGTATAGGCCTTGAGATTTTTTTGCGCCCGTAAGAGATAATGTAAATTATTATCTTATTTTTTAAAATAATAAATTAATATTTTAATATTATGGCTGAAAAACATCAAGGTATAACCGAAAGAAAATATTTTACTGATTTTCAGACTGTTATGCCAATGCCGGATTTAATAGAGGTTCAAAAGGATTCTTTCAAATGGTTTTTGGAAGAAGGGCTTTTGGATTTATTTGACGAAATTTCGCCAGTAACCGATTTTATTGGCAGAGACTTGGAATTGTATTTTGAAGACTATTATTTGGACGAGCCAAAATTTGGCGAAGTGGAAAGCCGAAAGAAAAATATTACTTATGAGGCTCCTTTAAGGGTGAAAGCCAGATTGTTGAATAAAAGAACCAATAAAAGCACGATTCAAGAGGTTTTTCTGGGAGATTTCCCGCTCATGACCAAGAACGGCACTTTCATTGTTAATGGCATTGAAAGAGTTATGGTTTCGCAATTAATCAGAAGTTCCGGAGTTATTTTTACTTCTGAATACGTCAAGGGCATGAAAAAATATGGAGCCAAGATAATTCCAAACCGTGGCGCTTGGTTGGAAATTGAAACTGACGCGAATAAAGTTATTTGGGTGAGGATTGATCGAAAAAGAAAGGTGGCAGTCACTTCGTTGCTACGGGCTTTTGGAATTGAATCCGACGAAGAAATTAAAGAACTTTTTCGCGATGTGGATATTATTCGCGAAGGAGATGAGGTCGGTTATATTGATGCTACTATTTCCAAAGACGTGGCAAAAAATCAGGCTGAAGGATTGAAAGAAATTTATAAAAGAATTCGTCCAGGAGATTTGGCCACGACTGAAAATGCCAAACAGCTTATTTTTTCAATGTTTTTCAGGTTTGACAGATATGATTTTGATCGAGTAGGTCGCTATAAGCTTAATAGAAGGTTTAATTTTGATATTCCGAACAACAAACAAACTAGAATTCTGCGAATAGAAGATTTAACGGAAATAATTAAAGAAGTTATTAAATTGAATGTCACGCAGGGCAAGGAAGATGATATTGATCATCTTGGAAACAGACGCGTGAGAGCGATTGGCGAGCTTATTCAAAATAAATTTCGCGTCGGTTTGGCCAGAATGGAAAGAATTATTATAGACAAAATGAGTACGGCGGACATAGAAACAATTACTCCGAATAAATTAATTAATGCTCGCCCTGTAATTAGTGTTGTGAAAGAATTTTTTATGTCTTCTCAACTTTCTCAGTTTATGGATCAAACAAATCCTTTGGCGGAATTGGAGCATAAAAGAAGATTGTCTGCGATGGGCCCGGGAGGACTAACAAGAGAACGCGCCGGATTTGATGTTCGCGACGTGCATACCACACACTACGGCCGTATTTGTCCGATTGCCACTCCGGAAGGCCCGAATATTGGATTGGTTGGACACTTGGCCAGCTATGCGAAATTAAACAAGTATGGATTTTTAGAAGTGCCATATCGCCTCGTTCTACATGATATTAAAAATGAGATTAATCTTACTGTTGGTAAAATCGCTCGTGAAGATATTCTGGACAGAAAAGAAAAAGTGATGATTCGGGCCGGCGAAACTATCAACGAAAAAATGGCGGAAAAAATAAGTAAAGAATTAGGCAGTGGAGTTTTAATTGCTATTAAACCGCAAGTCACGGATGAGATTGTTTATTTGGACGCGTTTGAAGAAGAAAAATATATAGCCACATCCGCTACAACACCAATTGATAATAACGGTTTTTTCTTGGTGGATAAATGCGAAGCGAGAAAGTACGGCCAGCCTTGTACCGTGGAAATTACCACAGTGGATTTTATGGGTATAGTGGCCAATCAAATAGTCTCTGTTGCGACTTCGCTTATTCCTTTTATGGAACACGATGATGGACAACGTTCGTTAATGGGAACAAACATGCAACGTCAAGCCGTACCGTTGGTCAAGGCAGAAGCGCCGATTGTTGGCACCGGTATTGAAAAAAGAGCCGCGATTGACTCGGGACACGTGCTTATTTCCGACGTGGAAGGCGTTGTATCCGCTGTTGACGGGTCAAGAATTGAAATTAAAGATAAAAAAGGAAAAACAATAACTTATAATTTAACAAAATATTTAAGATCCAACGCTCAAACCTGTATTAATCAAAGACCCATAGTTTCAGTTGATGAAAAGGTGAAAATCGGTCAGGTATTGTCTGACGGACCGTCAATTGATAACGGAGAATTATCTTTGGGTAGAAATGTATTGGTGGCTTTTATGACCTGGGAAGGCTTTAATTATGAAGACGCCATTATTATTTCCGACCGAATGGTGAAAGAAGATATATATTCATCAATTAAAATTGAGAACTACCCTATTGATGTACGGGACACAAAACTTGGTCCGGAAGTTGTTACCAGCGATATCCCGAATATTAGCGAAGAAAAATTAAGAAATTTGGACGAGCGAGGAATTATCCGGATTGGCGCCGAAGTTTCTTCCGGAGATATTTTGGTTGGAAAAATTACACCAAAGGGAGAAACTGAATTGTCCGCGGAAGAAAAATTACTGAGGGCGATTTTCGGTGACAAGGCAAAAGATGTTCGCGATTCTTCATTATATTTAGAGCATGGCGAGCATGGGAAAGTTGTTGATGTGAAAGTTTTTTCAAGAGAGGATGGCGATAAATTGTCTGCCGGAGTTTTTCAATCTATTCAAGTGACAGTCGCAAATTTACGCAAGATTCAAGTTGGCGACAAAATGGCCGGACGGCATGGTAATAAAGGCGTCGTTTCAAAAATTGTTCCGATTGAAGATATGCCTTATATGGAAGATGGGACACCGGTTGATATTATTTTATCTCCGTTGGGTATTATTTCTCGTATGAACCTTGGACAATTATTTGAGACTCATTTGGGTTTTGCGGCAAAAAAATTGGGATATAAAGTTGCCACGCCGGTTTTGAATGGATTGACTGAAGAGCAGATTAAAGAAGAATTAAAACGAGCCGGACTGCCGGAAGATGGCAAAGTCACTTTATATGACGGAAAGACCGGCAATCCTTTTGATAATAAGATTACAGTTGGATATAAGTACATGCTGAAATTGAATCACATGGTGGATGATAAAGTTCATCAACGCTCAATTGGTCCATATTCTTTGATTACCCAGCAACCTTTGGGCGGTAAGGCGCAGTTTGGCGGCCAAAGATTTGGAGAAATGGAAGTTTGGGCGTTGGAAGCATATGGCGCGGCGCATACTTTGCAAGAAATTCTTACTATTAAATCAGACGATGTTCCGGGTCGTTCCAAGGCTTATGAATCCATTATCAAAGGTGAAACAATTAAAAAATTAAACGTACCAGAATCATTTAATGTTTTGGTCAGAGAATTAAAAGGATTATGCTTGGATGTGTCACTCTTGGGAGAAGGAGGATTGGAAATGGAAAACAGTGATGGCAAAGATAAAGAAGAGAAAAACGAAGTCGTGAAAGAAGAAGATAAAACAGAAGATAAAACAGAATAAAAATATTTTTTATAAATTATATAACATACCGGATTTCGGATTTCGGATATCGGATATCGGATAAACGTTATAAAACGTTATCTGAAATCTGACATCTGATATCTGACATCCGAAATACTGTATGCTTAATCCGATAAAAACAACAGATTTTAACGCCATTAAGCTCAAATTGGCATCTCCTGATGAAATATTGTCTTGGTCTTACGGCGAAATTATCCGTCCAGAAACAATAAATTATAGGACTCAAAAACCGGAAAAAGACGGCCTTTTTTGTGAGAAAATTTTTGGTCCATCAAAAGACTGGGAATGTTATTGCGGCAAATATAAAAAAATAAGATATAAAGGCATTATTTGCGACAAGTGCGGAGTGGAAGTCACCAGAAGTATTGTGCGACGTGAAAGAATGGGACACATTGAATTGGAAACTCCTTGCACTCATATTTGGTTTTTGAGAGGTTTATCATCTAAAATCGGATTGATTCTCGGGTTATCCATGCAAGCGTTGGAAAAGGTTGTTTATTTTGCCAGCTTTATTATTATTAATGTTGATGAAAATTTAAGAAATGAAACTATTGAACAAATTAAAAATGAATTTAAGCAAAAAAAGAAAGTTATTGAAGGTGAATTCAATAATCAAATTAAGCAAATAAAAAACAAAAAACCGAAAATGATGCAAGATGGCGCGAGTGCCGGAGAGGCTGATGAAAAAATCAATAAAGAAATTGAAGCGTTGGAGAGCGTTCGAGATGAGAAATATGAAAATTTGTCCGGTGCTTTTGAACAAGCGCAGAAAGAATTAAAAGATTTGAAGCCTTTATTAATTATTTCGGAAAATACTTATCAAAATTTGAGCTTAAAATATGGCCATATTTTTGAAGCCGGAATCGGTGCTGAAGCCGTTCGCGGATTATTGGAAAAAATAAATTTGAAAAAATCAATCAAATCAATGGAAAACGAATTGCTGGATTGTTTGGATTCAAAAAAAGAGAAGTTAATCAGAAGATTGAAATTATGCAAAAGTTTGATAGCAAACAATATTCGTCCGGAATGGATGATTTTGACAACAGTTCCGGTTATACCTCCTGATTTAAGGCCGATGGTGGCGTTGGACGGCGGAAGATTCGCGACCAGCGATCTTAATGATTTATATCGAAGAGTAATCAATAGAAACAATCGTTTAAAACAATTAATAGATTTAAATGCTCCGGAAGTTATTTGCCGTAATGAAAAAAGAATGCTTCAAGAAGCGGTGGACGCCTTGATTGACAACTCAGCTCGGCATGGAAAAACCGTTATTGCTTCCACAGGCCAAAAAAGAATGTTAAAATCATTGGCTGATTCGTTGAAAGGAAAGCAGGGCAGATTTAGACAAAATTTATTGGGCAAAAGAATTGATTATTCCGGCCGAAGCGTGATTGTGGTTAATCCTAAATTAAAATTAGATCAATGCGGAATCCCAAAAGTTATGGCCGTAGAATTATTTAAGCCTTTTATTATTAGTAAATTAATTGAAAAAGAAATTGTTCACAATGTTCGTAGCGCGTCGCGTTTTATTGAAACAGGAGTGGATATTGTTTGGGACATATTGGAAGATATAATTCAAGATGCTTATGTATTGTTAAATCGCGCTCCAACTTTGCACAGATTGGGTATTCAAGCTTTTCGGCCGGTGTTGATTGATGGTAAAGCTCTGCAAATTCATCCTTTGGTTTGTACGGCTTTTAACGCCGATTTTGACGGAGATCAAATGGCCGTTCATGTTCCATTAACCAAGGAGGCTGTTTATGAGGCCAAGAATATTATGCTTTCTTCAAATAATTTATTAAAACCGGCCACAGGAGATCCCGTTGTGGCTCCTGGCCAGGATATTGTTTGGGGTGGATTTTATATTACTTCCGAATCAAGCGAAGTTTTTGTAGAAGAAGATATTAGATATTTTACAGATGAAGAAGACGCAAAATCGGCATATGATTTAAAGATTATTAAATTGCATGATCCAATCAAAGTGAAAATCGTCGGGCAAAAAGGATTTGTTAAAACCACGGTTGGTAGAATTATTTTTAATGAAATTTTGCCTGAAAAGCTTAAATTCATAAACAAAGTTTTAAGCAAAGGAGACTTGAAAAAAATAGTTAAAGATTGTTATAGATATTACGGCAAGGAAAGAACAGCTCAATTATTGGATGAATTAAAAGAAAAGAGCTTTGGATTTATTACTAAGAGCGGATTGTCTTGGGGCATGGATGATTTACCATTGTTGCCGGAAAAAGATCAACTGATTTCAGAAACGCAGGAAAAAATTGACAAAATTCAGGAACAATATGAAGAAGGCCTTTTAACGGAAAGTGAAAGATACAGTAAGGTAATTGAATTGTGGACCGGCGCCAAAGACAGGGTAACGGATATTTGCCGAAAGCATCTTCCAAAAGATGGGCCGGTTTATTCCATGATTGAATCCGGCGCGCGCGGTTCATGGGCGCAGCTTACTCAAATTTTAGGCATGAAAGGATTGGTTACTTCCCCAAGCGGAGATATTATTGAATTGCCGGTTAAAGGAAACTTTAAAAAAGGCTTTGGTGTGTTGGAATATTTTATTTCCACTCATGGTGTGCGTAAAGGATTATCAGATACGGCTCTTCGTACTGCCAACGCCGGTTATCTGACCAGGCGCTTGGTTGATGTTTCTCAGGATATTATTATTACTGAAGATGATTGCGGAGATGAAGAGGGTCTTGTGGTAACCAAAGAAGAGAGCGAACGAACTGGGCAGATTATCTATGATAGAATTATTGGCAGATATTTGGCCGCGGATTTAAAAAATGTAAAAGGAAAAATTCTTGTAAAAAAAGGTATAATAATTACTGAAGATATTTTTGATAAAATTAAAAATGAAAATATTGAAGAAGCTCGGATCAGATCTGTTCTCGGCTGTCACAAAGACAGAGGAGTATGCGCCAAGTGTTATGGAAGAGATTTGGGACATAATGAATTGGTGCAAGAAGGCACGGCAGTTGGCGTTATTGCCGCCCAGTCAATCGGCGAACCGGGAACACAGCTTACAATGAGAACATTTCATACCGGAGGTATTGCCGGCGTAGAAGATATTACACAGGGACTTCCAAGGGTGGAAGAAATTTTTGAAGCTCGTCCACCAAAAAGGAAAGCCTTGATAGCGGACGTAGCCGGAAAAGTGTCGATTGAAACAGCCGAACGGACTATCCAAAATGAATCGGGCGAGGTTGTCGTTTCCAACCCTCAAACAAAAATACTGAAGATAGCTTATCAAGGAAGCTCAACTGACAGGTATGGTTTCTCTGAATATGTCAAAGAAACGAATTTGATGGATGGTAGCAAGAAGAAGGCTGCGAAAAAAGACGTAAAAATTTTAGTGAAAAGCGGCCAAAGCATTCAAAAAGGAGATGCATTATTTAAAATTTTAAATAACAGCATAAAGGCCAGCTGTTCCGGGGTTGTTAAGGTGGGGGACAATAGCGTAAAAGTTGTTTCAGATTCGGAAAAGATAAAAGAATTTGTGGTGTCCAAGGGCGTTATTGTTTTGGTCACGAACGGTCAAAACGTGGAGAAAGGAGACCAATTAACAGATGGCAGTCTTGACTTGCAACAGTTATATAAATTAAAAGGAAGATTGGAAACCCAAAAATATATTATTAAAGAGATTCAAGAAGTATATTCTTCACAAGGTCAGCCATTGAATGAAAAGCACGTGGAAATAATCGCCAAACAAATGTTTTCGCGTTTCTTTGTTGTTGATTCCGGTGAAACTGATTTATTGCCAGGAGAAATTATTGAGCATGCTGTTGTGGAACGAGCCAATAAAATTGCGCGTGAAAACGGAAAGAAAGAAGCAAAAACCGAGAAATTGCTTTTAGGTATTACCAAGGCTTCGTTGACCACTAATAGTTTCTTATCAGCGGCTTCGTTTCAAGAAACAGCGCGCGTGTTGATTGAAGCTTCAGTCAATGGGAAAGTGGATTACTTGGAAGGATTAAAAGAAAATGTAATTATCGGTCGTTTGATTCCGGCCGGCACAGGATACAGAGATAAAAAACAAGATAAAATAGAGAAATAATAGAGAAATAAAATAAAAAATGCCATTTTTGTAGGCGCATGATTAATCATGCGCCTACAAAAATGGCATTTTTTATTTTATTTCAATTTATATTTTACAATATTTTCATCCGCGAGGCGTTGAATCAGTTTAATTTGTTCTGCGCCCTTTTTATCTTTAAATAAGTGTTTGAATCTGCCTTGCAGTGAGAGATATTCGCGCACTTGGGGAGTTTTTTGGGGAACTTTTATTACGTTCGTAAGCTCGCCGTTAACGTATTCTATGGCGGGGTAAAGACCGGTTTGTACTGCAAGGCGCGCGACTTTCATGGAATTTTCGGGTTTGGTTCCCCAACCTGGTACACAAGGAGAAAGAATTTGGATGTAGCTTGGGCCTTCAATGCTTCTTGCTTTTTTTATTTTGGTTTTTATATCTTCAATAAAACCAACTGTAGTTTCCGCAACATAAGGAACGTTGTGAGCCAAGGCTATGGCTATCATATCTTTTTTTCTTTGAAGCGAGCCTATAAAACCGACATCTCCTATTGGCGTGGTAGTGGTTTTTGCGCCGTATGGTGTGGCGCCACTCGCTTGCATTCCCGTATTGGAATAGGCTTCATTGTCATAGCAGATGAACAAAATATTTTCGTTTCTTTCCCACATACCGCTCAATAATCCAAAGCCGATATCAAATGTCCCGCCGTCTCCCGATTGCGCCACGACCTTGATTCTTTTGTCTTCTCCTTTTTGACGCAATGCCGCGGAAATTCCGGACGCGACCGCGGCCGGATTTTCAAAAAGAGAATGTATCCACGGCACACTCCAAGCGCTTTCCGGATAGGGTGTTGTTGTCACTTCCAAACATCCTGTGCCGTTTGCGATGATGGTGTCCGGTCCAAGAGATTCCAGCACAGTGCGAGCCGCAATCATCTGTCCGCAACCGGCGCAAGCGCGATGGCCGGGAGAGAGTAAAAATTTATCAGTCTTTTTCTTTTTTATTATTGTTTTTGTTGTCATATTGTTCAGGTTATCGGCAAATTTTCCGGCTCGCCGTTTGATTTCTGTTTAATTAATTCTTTAATATTTTTTATTTTATCAAATTGTCCGATAAATTTTGAAGCGTCTAACACTTCAATCAAAACTGGCTGGCCGGCGTCGGATAAATGAAAAATAAAATTTCCAATCTCCCGCGCGTGGTTGATTTTGCCTTGACTCACTTCCCAGCTTAAAATGTTTGATTCAGGATCGTAGATCATATCGGATAAAACGTAATAACATTTATTATCTCACCTTCTTTTTTATAAACAATCTTAATTCCATCTTTCTCCGCAGTTAAGTATTCATATTTTTTATTTGTTTTTTCAGGCAATTTTAAACAATCCTCAACCTGCTCTTTGGTAATAAAGACTCCGTGTTTATTTAATATTTCAAATTTTTGTTCAGCGTATTTGGTAAAGTGGGGCATGATAAAAAATAATGCAGTTTAACTTGCAATTTTAATTATGGACATTTATAGAAAAAATTTCCACCCTTTTTATTTAATGTTTCTAGGAGATTTTTTATAGTTTCTATTGATTTTAAGTTTACACCCTGGCCAGGTTTTCGTCCTTTATTACCATTTGAAGAGGAATTATAGAAAATTCCGTCGCCTCCGTATATGTAAGCGTGTCCAAATCCGTTGGCGCTACTTTTCTCCGTATAGCCGACAATGCACCCATCTTTTAAAGAGGCTAATTTTTCAGTTGTTAGAATATTTCCTTCTTTAAATATTCCCGTTGTAGTGTTTCCAGGATTGCCATAACCACAGCACATCCATAAAGATTGTACGTAAGAAGAACAATCAAGATAAATATGCTGTTTATCCGAATCTAATTCTCTGCGTTCATATCCCTTGTCCAGCTCCGGTTTGTTTCCTTTTGATCCCTGACTGTACGTGACTTTGCCGACTGTAGCGTCGGTTAATGTTTGTAGATCGCAGCTTTGCTCATTGCAAGGTATCCCAAGAGATTGTAAGTTTGTTTTTAAATCTCCAAGGGAAACAGATTGTCCCTGAACATCTTTTTCTCCCTCTGACAGCAATGTCACAACATCTATTGGGATTGCCGAATTTGATATTAATCTTGGATTAACCATAAAGAGTATAGAATAGGAAGCAAGAGCCAAAACCAAACCAGACAAAGCCGCGCCAATCCATGCCTTGGCTTCTCCGACTCGCTCCGCGTTGCCGGCCGCGATAATCCAGAGTACTCCGCCGTACATTAATACAACCGTTGCCAAAACTCCTATGGCGCCGATTGCGTAATTATAAATTGACTGAATATATTGAGAAAGAACGGTGATGGTTGTTTTTTTTGTATCCGGATTATATTCACCAACCAAAATTTGTTCACCTTGTTTAAAGGTATCGTCAATCGTCACTTGTGGTACAAAATATGTTTCTTTATACGCGCTTTCTTGCGCTTGCGCGACTTGAGAGGCGAATAGAGAAACAAGAGAATAGGCGAGAAATAAAAATATTATTATTTTTTTCATATTACTTTTTTATTATTTCACAGCTGTATTTTATTCCTTCTCCTTCCGGACGACTTACGCATCCAAAGTTATTTCCGCCAGCTTTTCCTCCGCGCCATTCAAATGAAGCACTGTTTTTGTTAATATTGTTTAGACTGTTTAGTAAAATTGATTCGTTACAATTCCATATATATGTATCTTCGCAATAAAACCCATCTGGATATTTTACAGTGCAACAACTGAATTCGTTGGCAAAACATTGGCTTTCCACATTTTCCATATAGGGATCATTACTATATGGCCAGTTTTTCATGCCTTCCTTGTCAACGCAACTGCTGCCGACATGTTTGGATACCACAGTCGCCTTTACCGTCCCACCTCCAGGTATACACATACGCTCTTCCACCTCACCGCCACAATATTTTTCCCCATTTTCGTTATCTTGATACATACAGCAAACAGTTTCTCCCGGTTCAAGGCATTTTTTTTCAGAAGGAATTTTACCTTCGTAAAACGTTCCTTTCCCTGAGCAATTTTCTTTGGTAGAAGATTCAGCATTTTTTTCTTTATCACGATATTCACAACAGCCCGTGGGATTGGCTTGGACCACCGCTATGGTCGGCGCTTCGTTTTTGGTAAGTTTCGGATTGACAATATAAAGTATGGAATAAGACGCAAGAGCCAGAACCAAACCGGATAAGGCCGCGCCGATCCATGCCTTGGCTTCTCCAACTCGTTCCGCGTTGCCGGCCGCGATAATCCAGAGCACCCCGCCGTACATTAATACAACCGTGGCCAAAACTCCAACCGCGCCGATCGCATAATTGTAAATTGATTGAATATATTGTGAAAGCAAAGTAATTTTCAAAACTTTTTCTCCGGCTTTGTTTGTTCCCGGCGTTCCAATTACAACTCCGCAATCCGCATCTCCCTGTTGGCAAGCCTTGAAAGTGTCGTCAATCGTTACTTGCGGACGAAAACGAATGTCTGCTTGTTCTTGGGCTTGCGCAGGAAACGTTTTTAATTCCGCGATAAAAAATATAAATAAAATAATCCCGCTGATTGATATTATTTTTTTTATGTTTTTTCCGCGCATATGTTTATTTTACAAATTCCATTTTATCTCCCGATCCTTTTACATCACGTATTATTTTTTTAATTTTTTCTTTGGTTATATCTCGACCTCCCAAGCCAACCACAAATCCCTGGACTTTGGCAATGGTTTTGTTTTTTGTTGCCGCTTTCACGTCCAGAGTAAGGGGAGCGTCAGTCGCGCCCAAAGACACGGCCTTTTCAATAACCGCCACGTTTCGCGCGCCGGAAATTATTTTCAAAACTTCTTTTTCCGGAAAAGGACGGAAGGTTTTTATTTTCAGGAGCCCAACAGTGTTTAAAGATATTTTTTTTCTTTCTTCGTCCACCGCGTCTTTGATTGTACCGCAAACAGACCCCATTGCGATTAAAACGGTTTTTGGATTTTTGGGCCCGTAATATTCAATCAATCCGCTCTGGAATTTGGCTTCTTTTTCTTTTTCTTTCACTATTTCCGGCAAGATATTTTTTAATTTATTATATTCCTCATTAATTACGTTTTGGCTTTCTAGTAAATTGTTATGAAGATCTTCGCGAATTTCCATGTAATAATCAGGTGAAGTGAAGGCGCCGAATGTCACTGGATTTTTTACATCCAAAAATTCTCCTTTGGCCGGCTTGTAATCGGGCAGAAATTTTTTAATTTCTTTCTCGGTCGGGATAATAACTTCTTCATAGGTGTGAGTCAAAACAAAACCATCCACATTAATCATCACCGGAATTTTCAACTTTTCGGCAATTTTGTAAGCGAGAAGATGCTGTTCCACGGCCTCTTGATGATCTTCGGCAAAAAACATAATCCAGCCGGCATCGCGCACGGACATGGCGTCTTGATGGTCGTTCCAAATGGTAATCGGCGCGGAAATTCCACGGTTCGCGCAAGTAAGCACGACAGGGAGGCGCATGCCGGCGATATTATAAATCACCTCGGCCATAAGTAAAAGTCCCTGCGAGCTGGTGGCAGTATAAACGCGTACGCCGGTGGCGCTGGATCCAAGAACGATTGACGCGGCCGCGAATTCGCTTTCCGCGCGAATATATTCAAAATCCGCTTCTCCGCTTGCTTTAAATTTTGCCAAGTCCTCCACAATATGAGTTTGAGGCGTGATTGGATAGGCGGACACCACCTTGGGCCGAATATTTTTTATAACTTGAGCAATAGCTTGCGAACCTTCTAATATTTGTTTCATAATTTTATTTTTTTTCTAATTCCATTTTAATTGCTTTAACAGGGCATTCAGTCGCGCAAATACCGCAACCTTTGCAATAATCATAATTTGTTTTGGGCTTTATTTTTCCGTCTTTGTTTGTTGTCATTTTCACGGCCATTTCCGGACAAACTTTGGCGCAAGTTCCGCAACCAATACATTTTTTCAAATCAGTTCGCGGCGTAAAAGTTCGCCATGAGCCGGTTTTGTTTTTTATTGTTGTTCCCGGCCCTACTGTTGTTTTTATTTTCATATTTTATTTTTTGTCCCGTCGTAGTCTCTCCGCAGAGGACTACGACGTTTCCGTTTTATATTTTTGTTCCGTCGTAGTCTCTCCGCAGAGGACTACGACGTTTTCGCGGCGGCAGAGTCCTCTGCGGAGAGACTTTGCCGGGACAGAAAGAAATTATTATATTTTATATGCCAATTCCACTGCCTTGATGTTTTTTTCAACCAACTCTTTGCTCTTGCTTCCGAATTTTTGTTCCACGGCTTTTTTTAATGATTCCAGGGTAAAGAGTTTGGCGTTTTTTGCAACCGCTCCGAGAATAACCGTATTAACGATGTTTTTACCGATTATTTCCATAGCGATTTTGGTTGCATCAATTGTGAAAATATTTTCATCCGGCAAATTTATTTTAATTTCTTTTTTATTTTTTGCCGTATTAATAATAATTTTTGTTTGCGCCGAACATCCTTTGGTGACATCAACCGTGTCCAAAAGCGTTGGATCTTGAATGATTAAAATATCCGGTTTGTAAATATGCTCGCGTACGCGAATGGGCTTTTCGTCTATTCTTGCGAAAGCTTCAATCGGCGCTCCTGTGCGTTCCACACCAAAAGAGGGGAATGCTTGCGCTTTTTTTCCATCATTAAAAGCGGCAATAGCAATGAGTTCCGCCGCTGTTACAACACCTTGGCCACCACGTCCGTGGATTCGTATTTGAACCATAAAATTATACATTATTTAATTGAATCTTCAATTATTTTAATAAATAATTCGTACGGGATGTCGCCCTTTACCATTTGACCGTTGATAAACCAAGTCGGAGTACCGGTGACGCCCAAATTTGCTCCGTCCGAAAAATCATTTTGGATATCTGTTAAATATTTATTTTCTTGAAAACAATTTTGGAATCTGGCTTCATCTGCTCCAAGAGAACGCGCCAGCTCATAAATTTCGTTTTGGCTGTTTACTCCTTGATGAGCAAAAAGTTTGTCGTGCATTGGCCAGAATAGACCTTGCTCACCGGCGCATCGCGCTGCCAAGGATAAGTCTCCGGAATAGTCGGCAAGAGACGGAAAGTCGCGGTAGATAAATTTTATACTATCTTTATATTTTACGCTTATTTCTCTTATTTTGGAATAAGAATCGCGACACACAGGACAAGCGAAATCACCGAATTCCACAATGGTTATTTTTGGTTCCGCGGAACCGAACCAATAATTTTCTCCGCTCCCCCCAATGGTTTTTATTTGTGTTGAATTTTTTATTTGTGAAAAATCGTAGTTATCAATTTGATTATTTTCCGCGTTTTTAATCAGGGAAATAATATAAAAAAAACAAGCGATAACGAATGAAACAATAACAAAGAATATTAGCATAGCCATTATTCCCCACCATTTTTGGTACCAATGTTTATTCATTGAAAATAAAGTTAAATTGAATTATAATAAAAATAGTTTACAAATTTTTAAAATTTGTAGAATAATTTTATTATAACATTTTTTTATGAAAAAACAAAATTACGACAACTTGGAAGATAAAATAATAAAAAAAAATAAGAGAAGAGAGAAGAAGAAGCGTCCGACAATGAAGGTGAGTGGTGTTGGGGTTAAGAATTTGCAAAAAATAATTATAAAAAATTTCTTAATTATTTTGTCTTTGTCCGTAATAATTTCCGGATGCGCAAAAAAAGAAGAGGCAATGACAGAAAAAGAGAAAGCGAAACAAGAAAAAATAGCACAATGTGAAATTCTTTCCGATAGTGAAAAAAGAGACACTTGTTTTTGGAACATTGTCAATGAAACAATGGATGAAAATCTTTGTGAGAGAATAATCAACGACGAAACCAAGGATTTTTGTTTTATCGGCATGGCCGGCGCTTTCGGCGAAGCGGATTTATGCGAAAAAATTACAGACAAGTTCAAAGTTGATTTGTGCTATATCGGCGTAGCGCAGAAGAAAGAAGACGTGTCAATCTGTGAAGATAAAATCAGTGATTTGGAGAACATGGAAACTTGTTATGTGGAAGTTGCCAAAGAAAATTTGGATTTGAGTATCTGTCGGGAAAAGATAAAAGAACAAAGCAGAAAAGATGTTTGTTTTTTATTAATTTCGCAAAAAACCGGAATCAGCGATATTTGCGCGGAAATAAAGACAGAGAATATGAAAGAGTCGTGCGAAGGTGGCATTGATTAATTAATTTTTGTATTATGAAAATATTATCTTGGAACGTCAATGGTCTGCGGGCGGTGGTCAAAAAAGGTTTTGAAGAATTTCTGGCTGATGAGAAGCCGGATATTTTATGTTTGCAAGAAACAAAAATTTCAGCGTCTGCGCGCGCGAGTGTTGAATTTGATTTTAAAAATTATAAAGAATATTTGCATCCGGCTGAACGCCCGGGATATAGCGGTACGGCAGTGCTTGTCAAAGACAGCTTGAAAGACATAAAGCTATTAGACAAATTAAAATGGGACAACGAAGGTCGAGTTCAAATTTTTGAATTAAAAGAATTTTATTTAATAAATTCCTATTTTCCAAACGCGAATCATGAGTTATCAAGATTAAAATATAAATTGGAATTTAATAATAAATTATTAAGCTGTATAAAAAAGTTGAACAAGAAAAAACCGGTTGTGCTTTGCGGTGATTACAATGTGGCGCACGAAGAGATTGATTTGGCGCGACCGCGCGACAATGTCGGCAACGCCGGATTTACCGAAGAAGAAAGAAGCTGGATGACAAAATTTTTGGACACCGGGTTTGTTGACACGTTTAGATTAATTAATAAAAAGAAAATCCAATATTCTTGGTGGAGCTATCGTTTTCGCGCGCGTGAAAGAAATATCGGTTGGCGCATTGATTATTTTTGTGTGTCCGAAAGATTAAAAAATAAAGTGGAGAGAGCTTTTATCAAAGATAATATAACAGGTTCAGACCATTGTCCTGTGGGGATTGTTTTATAGTCATAATTAAATTTTAGACAATTAATGTCATTGATTTTTAAAGCATAATAAGTTAAAATTAAGAATACTATTAATATATTGTTTATATATTGTCTATGAGCAAATACGACCACAAAAAACTTGAAGCGAAATGGCAGAAAAAATGGCAGAAAGATAAATTGTATAAAACCGGCGAAAAAAAAGACAGACCGAAATATTATGTTTTGGATATGTTTCCGTATCCGTCTGGCTCCGGTCTTCATGTTGGGCATCCGAAGGGCTACATTGCCACGGATATTTTAGCGCGCGCAAAAGTGATGCAGGGTTTTAATGTTCTGCACCCAATGGGCTGGGACGCGTTCGGTTTGCCGGCGGAAAATTACGCGCTGAAAAACAAAATTCATCCGCGCGTTGCAACGGAAAAAAATGTCGCCGTGTTCAAAAATCAAATTAATAAATTGGGATTGGGATATGACTGGGAAAGGGAAATAAACACCACTGACCCGGAATATTATAAGTGGACACAGTGGATATTTTTGCAAATGTTTAAAAAAGGTTTGGCATACGAGTCTTTTGAACCAATCAATTGGTGCCCATCTTGTAAAACCGGTCTTGCGAACGAGGATTTGGAAAACGGCCGTTGCGAGCGCTGTGATTCGGAAATTGAGCAGAAGCCAATGCGTCAATGGGTTTTACGCATCACAGATTACGCAGATCGTTTGCTTAATGATTTGGAAAAATTGCCGGATTGGGAAGAATCCATCAAAGAGATGCAAAGGAATTGGATCGGGAGATCAGAAGGCGTGGAGATTGGTTTTAAAATTAAAAAATATAGCATTGGCGTTGATCAAAAAACAAGGCAAAGTAGCGATTTTTTTGTTTTGCTGGGTTTTTAAACCCAGCCTAACAAAAAAATGGCTAGGTTGGGTTGTTTTTTTTTTTGTACAGAGGCGGAGGGCATTTTGTGGTTTTTTACTTTTTGTTCAAA
>JBDRDI010000017.1:0-2545 GCA_043820875.1 bacterium | reverse complement strand
GTCTTCCATGGCGCTGGGACACCGGACCGAGGCGGCTTTACGTTTTGAAAAAGGGATTGATTTTAACGGCGTCATTCCGGCGCTTTGGGAGGCGGCAGACTTAATGAAGCAATATGCCAATGCCAAAGAAGCTTCAAAATTAATTGATATTTTGAATGTTGGATACGAAGCGAAAGAAGTTTTGGTTGATTATGAAAAAATAAATTTAGTGGCGGGAATTGAGATTAACAAAGAAACGGTGGATGAAATTTTACAAGGATTAGGCTTTGAATTTTTAGGCCAAAAAGTCAAAGTGCCTTCTTGGCGTTATGATGATATTGATTTACCCGAAGACCTGGCCGAAGAAGTAATCCGGTTTTATGGCTATTATAAGTTACCCAATAAGTTACTGACCGGCGACTTGCCAAAAAGAGCCAGGCAAAGACTTTTTTCTTTAGAATTTATGGTTAAAACTTTTTTAAAGCATCAGGGATTTTTTGAGTGCTATACTAATTCGGCAACTAATGAAGAGCTGGCCGGCAAGGGAGCTTTAAAAATAGCGAATTCCTTGACCGAAGAATTTAAATATTTCCGGACTTCACTTTTGCCGCAACTGGCGGAAGTGGTGACCAAGAATCTTAGTTATAATGATAAAATTAAAGTTTTTGAGCTGGCGAGCGTTTATTTGCCCAAAGAAAATGAATTGCCGGCGCAGCCATTGAGATTAGGGCTGGTCGCCAAAGGAATGGAATTTTTAGAATTTAAAGGTGTGATTGAGGCATTGCAAAAAGAGATTGGCGTTAAAGATTCTGTTAATTTTAAAATTCAAGAACAACGAGAGGATGTTTTCATGGCCGAACTTGATTTTGAAGAATTAATTAAAAAGGCGGTGTCGGTAAAGACCTATCAGTCACTTAGCAATTTTAATTCAATCAAAGAAGATTTAACATTTGTTGTCCCACCAAGCGGTCAGATAGCTTATCCGCAAATTGAAAAGATAATTTTGGACAGCGATAGTCGGATTTTGAAACTAAATTTCAAGGGTATTTATAAAAACTTTTTAACATTAGCGATTGAATATCTGGATACGGCTAAACAAATTTCGTCCGAGCAAACACAGGAAATCAGAAAAAATATTTTTGATCGGCTGGAGAAAGAATTGGGCGTTAAATTAAAATTATAATTTTACAAATAAAAAACACCCCGCTATGATCTGTACCCCAAAAAGTGGACACGAAAGTGTCCACTTTTTGTATTTGCAAAGCAAGCGAGTTAAGATATTATCATTAATAATTAAAACGATATGAGCAAAAGAATATTTAGCAAAGAAGAAATAAAAATATTGCTACGGAATGAAAACGTGGCAGGGTGCAGCTCCAAATCAATTTCTTACGGCAAGGACTTTAAAACTTCGGCGGTCAAAAAATATCAGGAGGGATCGACGCCCCGCGAGATATTTAGGCAAGCCGGATTCGACATAGAAATAATTGGATTCAAATCGCCGAAGGATTGCCTTCGCCGATGGCGAAAGGTTTTTAGACAAAAGGGAGACGCTGGACTGCAAGCAGATTATCGAGGAAAATCAGGAGGCAGACCAAAAACCAATTGGTCAAATGAAAAAGAAAAAATCAGATACTTAGAAGCTCAAATTGCATATCTTAAGACCGAAAACGATTTTTTAGCCAAGCTCCGCAAAAAGAGCTTAAACTAAAACCAGGCCAGAAATATCAAATGATCAAGTTCTTAAAAAAGGATATCCGGCTGTTGTGCGGTATCGCAACAGTATCACGGAGCGGATATTATCGATGGCTAAAAGACGCGAATAAGATCGAAAAAGATTACACTGATTATCTCCTCGTCAAAGAGATCTTTGAGGCCGGAAAATCAAAATACGGCTGGAGGCAAATCAAAATACATTTGGAGAGAAAAAAGAAGATAAAAATGAATCATAAGAAGATCATCCGAATTATGAAAAAATACAATCTGGCCGCTAAAATTAGGCGCCGGAATCCCTACAAAGCCATAATGAAAAAGACCGCCGAGCACAGAACGTTTGCCAATCAACTGAACAGAGAGTTTACGCAAACAATTCCTCGCAGATTTTTTTGCGCAGACATCACTTATCTGTTTTTCAATAACCGCGCCGCCTATCTCTCTGTGATAAAAGATATCGCAACCGGAGAGATTATGGCGTGGCAGATTTCTCAGCGCATCACGATGGAATTAGTTTTGGAGACGATTGGTCAAATGAATAAATACCAAGAGGCCTTAATCCATTCCGATCAAGGATTTCATTACACAAATCCTCAGTATATTGAAAGAGTGGCGGCGTTGGAGATAAGACAATCAATGTCGAGAAAAGGAAACTGCATCGACAACGCGCCGATTGAGTCATTCTTCGGACATTTAAAAGATGATGTCGATTACAAGAGCTGCAAAACATTTGAGGAGTTAAGGCTGCTCGTTGAAAACTACATAAAGTATTACAATAACGAAAGGGCGCAGTGGGATTTAAACAAAATGACCCCCGTTGAATACAGGGATCATTTGCTATCAAATGCCTAAA
>JBDRDI010000016.1:0-15425 GCA_043820875.1 bacterium | reverse complement strand
GCTTGCAATTTGTTTGCGCCGCCACCATTAACATTATTGCCAGTTATTTAGCGGTGAGGAAGTATGCGAGGAAATAAAAAACATAATTTTAATATAACAAAAGAGGGTTTACAGCCCTCTTTTTGAAATACAATTTGGCTCGGGGACAGGGATTCGAACCCCGATTCACGGCTTCAAAGGCCGCTGTCCTACCATTAGACGATCCCCGAAAATAAATAAAGGTTTTTTGAGCCTTTATTTATAGAATATAAATTATTTTTTTCATTCTGTCAATTATTTATTTTTAAATTTAAATATGTTATAATTATAATATGTTTAATCATAAAGAAGATATACAAGTAACAAAAAAAGATCAAGTTCGCGTGGTTGAAGATTTGATTGAATCCAGCAGATTATCCGGTAGTTTTTATTTGATGTTAATTCTTTCAACTGGTGTTGTCACATTGGGCCTTATTTTGAATAACTCGGCAATTATTATTGGCGGGATGTTAATTACCCCCTTGTTAACGCCAATTTTAACCTTGTCTTTGGGCGTGGTAATCGCGGATAAAAATTTGGTTTGGCGATCAAGCAAAATAATTTTACGTTCAATTGGTATTACTGTTGGCATCTCAGTTGTTATTGCTTTTTTGTTTCCTATAACGGAATTGAAATTGGAGATTGCTTCGAGATTAGTCAGCAATATTCCTTATTTGCTGGTTGCCTTTTTGGCCGGTTTGGCTGCTACTTTTGCATGGTCAAGGAAAAATCTGTCAGCCATGTTGCCTGGAGTAGCGATTGCGGTTTCAATTATGCCACCTTTGTCAGTTATCGGCATTGGAATTGGCAATTTTAATTTGGAAATTATACGCGGTTCAATTTTAACTTTTATTTTAAATTTATTTGGTATAATCGTTGGCAGTATTATTATTTTTTCAGTATTGTGTTTTCATAAAGTTCGTAGAGAAACCGTAAAAGCGGTTAAAAAAGAAATAAAAGAAGAAGAGAAGATTAAAAAAGAAATAAAAGAAAAAAATAGTAATTAATAATACAAAAGTGGAGAGTACATTTTATTGGGACCAAAGGAGGAAAACAAATGAAGCGATTGGATAATCTGGCAGATATCATCTTCATCGCAACGCGGACAATTTTAGTTATAGTACTAATCAGTTTATTCGTTGCTGTTCCCGCATACCCCTTGTGGAATTGGTTCGCGCCGATATTGGGCACCAAAACGATAACGTTCGGTTATTTGTGGAGCATTAGTTTTTCCGTGTGGAGTGTTATCATTTTGGCGGCGATTTTTTCTTTTGTTAATGGTTCGCCACCACGCTGGAATAGTGGTTGAAGTCAATCAAACAAAGACCTGAGCATGTCTATAAACCGCTTTTTTTTATTTGTTATTAATCCGCGTATTTCGTTGAAGCGGAATCAACAGAAGCTCTTTTGATGGAAAAATATACTCCGATTGCCATAATGATAATTCCTATCCATTGGAATGAAGACGGTGTTTCTTTAAAAAACCCGATTAAAATAATTAAGCTGAATAATGGAAATGTTGCTGAGAGAGATATTGCTTTTGAAATATCAAGGCGCTTAAGTCCTTCATACCATAAAATTTTACTCAGTCCCAAAAGAATCAAGCCGGTGAATAAGATCAGTCTCCAGTGTGTTGAGACAATGTCGGATATGTTTGCTTGCGGTTCAACGATCAGGGCAACGGCCAGAATAAAAAGTCCTCCAAGCAAAAAACGCGCGAATAGAACTATTGCTGGAGAAAAGGAATTTAATGCTTTTTTGGCGTAAAAATTTCCCACTGGATATGTTACGGCGCTGGCAATAATTAATAAATCTCCGGTATTTAAGTCAAATTTGCCATTATACAAAATCAATAGCGCTCCGGCAAATATCCCGAGAGAGCCGAGAAGTTTTTTTGCTGTGTTTTTTTCTCCAATGAAAGGAGTGAATAATAGCATGAAAATAATTTCTGAAAGTAAAAGCAGGGAAGAATTCATGCCGGAAGTTTTACTGGAGCCGATGAAAAACAGAATGTAGGGGATAATGACAATAAGAAATGTGACCATTATTAATGGCACATAAGCCTTTTTATTTTTTAATTCGTGAAGTTCGCCCTCTGTCGCTGCGTAAATGAAAGAACCTCCAGCCGCGAATAAAGTTGTGATGGCCGCGAATGTTATTGGCGGAATACTTTGTGTTCCTTGATTAACCAGTACCGGGAACATACCCCACATTGCCGCGCTGGCCAAGGCAAAAATTACACCAATATTTTCTTGTTTTTTTGACATTAAATTAATTATTTAATATATTTTTGTCACTTGACTTTTTTAAGACGTTTGTTTATATTGCTATCAAGGATTGGAAACGATTGATGGAACACTGTGAATGGTTTTGTTTATTCTTCGCAGGACGGTTTCAATACCGTAATCGGATTTGCGCTAGGACTTGGTTATATGATCTATGCGGAGTTTCTTCTGCCAGATGGAGCGCCCGATAACCAGAGCCGAAAAACCTCAACCGGTAAGATAGTTTAAGGCCGGTAGATGCCCGCAAAAATTCCAGTCCCAGAGGGGAGGGAGTGTGTTACAACGCTCCCTCTCCTCAATTTTTTTAAAACAAGATCATAAAAGACTTTAATATAATTATATCATATAAAACAATAAAAGTAAGTGTGCTGATTGTTGCGTATTAACTTAAATCTTGACAATTATTAATATATATGTAAATATATTGAATATTGATTTAGCAGTATGATTTTTCACAAGTTATGAAAGGGGAAATCAGATGGAGTCAAATATGGCGCTTGATGCGGTGCAAGAGATCTTCGAAGGGATGGGAATCTCTTCTGCTCGTCAAGGTGCTAATGCCTTGGCTTTTTCTCAAAACATTCGGAGAGAGGTTTTCGAGGGGCAGGTTTTCACCGATAATGATTTTGTAAGAATCGGATTTTGGCTGAGCATTCCAAGGGGCGCCGACTTCGGCGATATTGTGGTTGGTATACAGCTTGCGAACGATTCATTAAAAAAGGCTCACAAAAATAATCGGTGGATGTTTTACGCATTCAACAGAAAAGAGCGCAATCTGACTGTTGTAGCAAGAATCAAAATAAGCAGTCGCTCAGAAATAAACATTGAGGAGTGCAAAAGGCGTTACAAAGAGATGGTGTCGCATATAACGGATTATATTACACTAATCTTTTTGTAAGAAAGTAATTTACAAAGGGAGGATATGATGACATGGGAAGAGATTGCTAAGAGAGACGACATCGTAGGTGGTGATGTTGAAACACATGATGGTGACGTTGTGCACCATGGTCCCATTGAATCGATTAAAGTCAACAAAGACCAAGTTGTTTTTAAAAGTCCGTGGGTAGCTCGTTATGATCAAAAGAATAAAAAATGGAAGAATCATCACGTCACCTCATTCGAGATTGCAACAAGCTGCAAGCCACGTGATATCGGCGGAGGTAAAATATTTTTTGAAATACCCCATATCGGTTTCGGTATCATCTTTCCGAAGAACGGACTCAAACTTGACCCGGCAAGGGTTGAGGGGCTGAAGCTTTAATAGAGAATAAAATTGTTTTTTCAATTTAACCAACCTCCGATTGCACAATGCAACGGAGGTTTTTTCTATTTGACTAATTCTTGTCAGTGCCATAAAATGATTATACATATAGATTATAAAGTATAAAAAATGGAAGTGAAAATTGTTTTAATTTTAGCCAATTATGCAACCATCAGAAGAAATAAAATCAAGACTGGACATTGTGGAAGTCATTCGTGAATACATGCAGTTGAAGCAGGCCGGTTCCAATTTCAAGGCGAATTGCCCGTTTCACCGGGAAAAAACTCCATCTTTTATGGTCAGCCAAGAAAAACAGATTTGGCATTGTTTCGGTTGCGGCAAAGGCGGTGATATTTTTTCGTTTGTTATGGAAAGCGAGGGCGTTGATTTTTCAGAGGCGCTTCGCATCTTGGCGCCCAAGGCCGGCGTAGTGTTGATAAGGGAAGATCCGCAAGTTGCTTCGCAAAAAAATAAGATTTTAGATATACTGGAATTATCTCGAAAATATTTCAATCGTTTTTTGCGTGAAGCGCAAGAAGCAGTAAGCGCGCGCGCGTATTTGAAAAAAAGAGGTCTTAGCGACGAAACAATAGAGGAGTGGCAGGTGGGATGCAGTCCGGACGCATGGGAAAAAGTTTATAATGCTTTGCGCCAAAAAGGATATACGGATCAGGAAATATTTTTGTCCGGAATGAGCGTGAAAAAAAATGTCGGCTCCGGATATTATGACCGGTTCAGGGGTCGAATTATGTTTCCAATCAATAATATCAATGGCGACACAGTGGCTTTTTCCGCGCGAATTTCTCCGGAAAAAGAAAATGATGAGAAGCAGGGAGGAAAATATATTAACAGTCCGCAAACTCAAGTCTATGATAAAAGTAAAATATTATTCGCTTTAGACAAGGCAAAACAATATATTAAAAAAGAAAATTTGGCAATTATTGTGGAGGGTCAGATGGACGCGATTACCGCGCATCAGAATGGATTTAAGAATGTCGTGGCGTCATCTGGCACAGCCTTGACTGAAGAGCAGATTAAATTGATTAAGAGATATACAAATAATATCGCTCTTTCTTTTGATATGGATGAAGCCGGTAAAATGGCGGCAGACCGTGGGATCAAAGAGGCGATGCGCGCGGAGATGAATATTCGCGTGATAGAATTGCCGGACGGGAAAGATCCGGACGAGTGTATTAAAAATAATCCGAAAATGTTTGCAGATGCCGTGGATGGCGCAAAAGAAATGATGCAATATTATTTTGATAAAACATTTTTAAAAATAAATTTAAAAGATGTTTCCGGTAAACGCGAGGCGGCAAAAATTCTTTTGCCCATCATTGTCAAACTTGGCAATGCGATTGAGAGAGATTATTGGCTTAAGGAGCTTGGCAATAAAATAGATGTGGATGAAAATTTGCTGAGAGAGGCCATAAAAAAATCAGCCCCTCAAAAAAAATATAATAGAACAGAAAGTAATATGAATGAAGCGCATGTAGAAATCAGGTCTGCGTCCAAGGAAGAGCAGTTGAGTGAACTTCTATTATCGCTGACCATTAAATTTCCATTTTTAATAGAATATTTGATAAAGAATTTTGACATCAGCTATGTGATCGGAAAAATCAATCAAGTTATATACAAAAATCTATTATTATATTATAATAATATTATAAGTGCATCTTCCAGTACAGATGCTAATTTTGATTATAATGAGCTCGGTGATTTAATAAAAAATGATTTACACCAGATAGAGGAAAATAAAAATATTAACAAGCTGAATGTTTTGGATAGGCTTGTTCTTTTGGGCGACAAGGAATTTCCGGAATTGCAAGAAAGCCAAGCAAAAGCGGAAATTATTAAAATATCCGTGCCTTTGAAGGAAAATTATTTGAAACGCAAGATGTTGGAAATTGAAAAGAAAATAGCTGAATCGGAAAAAAACAAAGATAAATTAACCATTGGTGAATTAATGGAAGAATTTAAAAAAATTACGGAGCGTTTAAAAGAAATTAAAGGAATATGAAGACAAAAAATAATAAAAAAGTGGTAGCAAAAAAAATAGTTAAGAAAAAAAATGTTACCAAAAAAATAGTTGCGGCCATAAAAAAGAAAATCAAACCACGTAAGATTGTTAAAAAAGTTGTCAAAGCCAAAATAGTTGTAAAAAAGAGAAAGGCAACGTTTAAAAAAACAACTGCGCGTGTGAATCGCCGAAGAAAATTTTTACCAAAAAAACAGGTCAAAATACGAGAGCCCAAACCGTTCGATCCTGAAGAAGCCGAGAAACTCGCTCAAAAGGGTCGATCGCGCGGTTTTGTGACTGAAACCGAAATTCTTTATATTTTTCCGGAAGTTGAAGAATATGTTTATGAGTATGAATTATTTTTAGAAAAATTGCAGATGATGGGCGTGGGTATTGTTGAAGACACCGGCTTGGTGCTGGGAGAGGAGATGCTTAAGGTGAAACAAGATAAAATCGGCGCGACCAATATTGATTTGTCAAAATTAAGTTCTGATTCCATTCAAATGTATTTGAAAGAAATCGGTCGCGTGCCTCTTTTGAACGGTGCGGAAGAAGTTGAGTTGGCCAAAAGAAAAGAGCAGGGCGACGTGGCGGCCAAACGCAGACTGATTGAAGCGAATTTGCGCTTGGTTGTTTCCATTGCCAAAAAATTTACAGGCGCCAAAGGGCTCTCGCTTTTGGACTTGATACAAGAAGGAAATATCGGATTGTTTCGCGCCGTGGAAAAATTTGAATATAAAAAAGGATATAAGTTCTCAACTTATGCGACTTGGTGGATTCGACAGGCAATCACCAGGGCGTTGGCCGATCAATCCAGAACAATTCGAATTCCTGTCCACATGGTTGAGACGATCAATAAATTTACCCAAGTTGAAAGACAGTTGGTCCAAGATTTGGGACGCGAACCATTGCCGGAAGAAATTTCCGCCGAGATGGGCGAGAATATTGATAAAGTGAGCCATATCATGAAAATTTCGCAAGATACGATTTCTCTGGAAACAACAGTTGGTGAAGATGAAGAAGACTCTACTTTGGAAGATTTTATTGAAGACGTAAAAAATATAACCCCTGACCGCTCGGCGGCTTTGCGCCTTCTGCGAGATTATGTCAAAGAAGTGATTACCAAGCTTTCTCCGCGCGAGCAGAAAATTCTGGAAATGAGATTTGGACTGGAAGACGGCGTGGCGCACACCTTGGAAGAAGTTGGCCGAGAATTTGACGTGACGCGCGAGCGCATCCGGCAGATTGAATCAAAAGCGCTGGAAAAAATTCAACGTTATGAAGGAATAGGGAAGTTACAGGATTATTAAAAAATTTAATTTTTATTAATTTTAAAAAAATAAAATAAAAAAAGGATGGGGTTTTTTCCATCCTCTTTTAATAAAAAGTTTTTAGATATAAAAGTGGGCCGCACCGGTTATAAAATAACCACGATGCGGCCCAGAACGGAATTGAGTCTTTCTTCGACCTTATCCGCTCAGCTCCTCGATCGTCGCTACAGACTTGTTAAATACTTCCATATGGTTTCCCTTTCTATGGTGTGCAGACATGTAGCTTACAGCTACTTATAAACATAATAGCAAAAAACAGAAATATCCGTCAAGAGCAAACATATGAGTGAATATAAAAAACAACAAAGGCCGTTGGCCGATCGGATGAGGCCGGAAAAACTGGAGGATTTTTTGGGTCAAGAAAAAATTGCCGGACAGGGGACATTGTTGCGGAAAGCGATTGAGGCGGATAATTTGCCTTCCATGATTTTTTGGGGGCCACCGGGAAGCGGAAAAACAACATTGGCGCACATTATCGCCAAAGGTACGAATGCCGAATTTTTGAAAATAAGCGCGGTGACGAGTGGGTTGAAAGATTTGCGCCAAGTAATATCAGAAGCCAGAGCCAATCAGTTGGAAGATAAAAAAACAATTCTTTTTATTGATGAAATTCATCGTTGGAATAAAAAACAGCAAGACGCTCTCTTACCGCACGTGGAAAAGGGTGTGGTGACACTCATTGGCGCCACAACCGAAAATCCCAGCTTTGAAGTGCGAGGCGCGCTTATCTCCCGTTGTCGTGTTTTTGTTTTGAATCAATTATCAAGTGATGATATAATAAAAATAATAAAAAACTCTATAATTGACGCCGAAAGAGGACTGGGAAAACTTGATTTAAAAATAGGGGACGAAATTGTTGAGATGCTGGCAAAAATGAGCAATGGCGACGCGCGCGTGGCTTTGAATGTTTTGGAATATGCTGGTTCGGTTAGTAACGAAATAACCGCGAAGTTAATCAAGGAAGCTTTTCAAAAATCGCATCTATTGTATGACAAAGACGGTGAAGAACATTATAATATTATTTCCGCTTTGCATAAATCAATGCGAGGAGGAAATGCTGACGCCGCGCTTTATTGGCTGGCAAGAATGTTTGAAGCAGGAGAATATCCTCTGTATATTGCGCGCCGACTGGTGCGATTTGCTTCCGAAGATATTGGCTTGGCAAATTCCCGCGCTTTGGAGCAAGCTGTTACGGCGTACAATGCGTGTCATTTTTTGGGCGCGCCCGAATGCAACGTAATTCTCGCGCAAGCAGTTGTATATATGTCCAAATGCCAAAAGTCAAATGATTTATACACGGCTTACAACAAAGCCGCGGCTGACGTGAAAGAACACGGCAACTTGCCCGTGCCTCTGCACCTGCGCAACGCGTCGACGGGGTTGATGAGAGATTTAGGATATGGAAAAGACTATAAATACAGTCCAGAGCATGATTACAAAGAAGAACAAAAATATCTACCGGAAGAGATTAGGGAAAGAAAATATTTATAATAAAAAAATAAATAATTTAATAAAAATTAATTAATACAATTATGCCAAGTAAATTCAAAGATTGTCTTCGTCAGCTGGAAAAAACTTGCGAAGCGATGAAAAAAAAAGATTCTGATAATAAAATTATTACCAGCGATGAATTAGAAATCTTTAAATATCCGCAAAAGGTAATTGAGGTATCTATGCCGATAAAGATGGACAGCGGTAAAATCAAAGTTTTTCAGGGTTATCGCGTCCAGCACAGCGATATCCGCGGACCCCTCAAGGGAGGCATTCGCTTTCATCCCAAAGTTGATTTGGACGAAGTGAAATCTCTGGCTTTTTGGATGGCAATTAAGTGCGCAGTGGCCGATATCCCATATGGTGGCGCTAAAGGCGGCATAACCGTTGACGCGAAAAAACTCAGTCAAAGCGAAACGGAAAAATTGATTCGCGGATACGTGCGCGCCATTTTTGATTTTGTCGGTCCGGATAAAGATATTCCCGCTCCTGATGTTTATACCAATCCTCAAATTATGGCTTGGTACATGGATGAATATAGTCATATCGCAGGAGCGAATGTTCCCGCCTCTGTCACTGGTAAACCAATTGAAGTGGGCGGATCTTTGGGGCGCGACACGGCTACAGGATATGGTGGCTTTATAGTATTGGAAACGATATTAAAAAAATTAAAACAAAATAAGAAGAACGAGACCGTGAGCATTCAAGGATTTGGAAATGCCGGTTTAAATTTCGCGCGCAAATCTTTTGCCAAGGGATACAAGATTGTCGCTGTTTCGGATTCAGGCGGTGGAGTTTATAATCCAAAAGGTTTGGATATTGAAAAATTAGAAAAATATAAGAAAAAGACCGGTTCAGTTATGAATTTTGACCAGTCTAAAAATATAATCAATGATCAGTTATTAAGAATACCGGTTGATGTTTTGGTTCCGGCCGCCTTGGAAGGCGTTATTAATGATCGTAATGTCAATAAAATTAAAGCAAAAATGATTTTAGAATTAGCCAACGGCCCGATTACTTTGGCGGCTAGTGAAAAATTATTTAAAAAAGGAATAACGGTGGTTCCTGACGTGCTTGCGAATTCCGGAGGTGTTATTGTTTCTTATTTTGAATGGGTACAAAATCTCCGGCATTATTATTGGGAATTGGATAAAGTAAATAATAATTTAGCAAAACAATTAAAATGCGCTACTGATGCAGTTTTGGATAATATGAATGAATATAAAGTTGATATGCGCACCGGCGCTTACATCGTGGCGATTAAAAAAATTACTGAAGCATTAAAAATCAGGGGGATATAATAGCTAATATTAAATAAAAAATACAACTTTTAGTCGTGGTTGTTGACTTTTCTATTGTTTTAGCTATAATAATATAGAACAGCTGAAAAGGCTTTTTTTATTATTAATATTTACAATATGACAGATAAAATTGCCGTAATTAAAACCGGCGGAAAGCAATACAAGGTAGCGGAAGGGCAAACCATTAGGGTTGAAAAATTGGATCAGAAAGAAGGTTCAAAAATAAAATTTGAAACTTTGATGACATCTTTGTCAAACGGAGAAAATTTGGAACTTGGTAAGCCATCAATGGGAGAGAAGGTTGAAGGAGAAATTCTCAGGGAGTTAAAAGCTGACAAAGTAAGAGTGGTAAAATATAAAAGCAAAACTAGATACTTGAGAAACAAAGGCCATAGGCAAAATTATTCAGAAGTAAAGATCTTGGCTATTAAATAAAGGTATAAAAAAATCCGTTTTTTTGTTAGGCTGGGTTTTAAAACCTAGCCTAACAAAAAAACGGATTTTTTTATACCTTTATTGTTTGGTTCTGTGTTTTAGGGCGCTGGCCAGGGTCATCTCGTCCGCGTATTCCAAATCCGAACCGCTGGGTAGTCCTTTGGCCAAGCGCGTTATTTTTATATTGTAAGGCATTAAAATTTTTGCCAAGTACATGGCGGTTGTTTCTCCTGCCAGATTGAAATTGAGCGCCAAAATAATTTCTTTGATTTTTCCGTCCTTAATTTTTTCAATTAAATTGTTAACAGTTAAATTTTCCGGTTTGATACCTTCTATGGCATTAAGCGTTCCTCCCAGCACATGATACAAACCGTTGAATTCTTTTGTGGCCTCAATTGATAAGAGATCGCGTGTGTTGGCGACAATACAAAGCAAAGATTCATTTCGTTTTTTGTCGCTACAAATTGCGCAAGGGTCGGTTTCTGTTGCGGCAAAACATTTTTTGCAGACAGCAATACCGTTTTTCAAATTCAAGATAGTCGTAGAAAATTTTTGGATATCGGCTGCATTTTGTTTTAATAAATAAAAAACATACCGTTCAGCCGTTTTCGGACCCACAGTCGGCAACTTGGAAAACTCATCTATGAGATCTTGTATGGAGCGCGGTAATTTCATATTTAAATTATAATCCCATTTTTTCAAAACCACCCATTTCTTGCATTTTTTTAGCCATCAAGCGTTGAGTTTTTTTTATGGCATCGTTGGCGTTGTCTTTAACAATATTTTCCAGTTTTTCTATGGGAACATCGTTGGCTATTTTCAAGTCGGTTATTTCCATATTGCCGTCCATAATCACAGACACGCCTCTGTTTTCAACGGTAATTAATTCGTCAGCCAAAGCATTTTGCATTTGTTTGGCCTGACTGCGTAAATCTTTAAGATGTTTTAGTTTACTGAACATAAAATTTATAGATTTAAATTATAAATAGTTTAGTTGTTTGTCGGTTCTTCTATGCCTGTTTTTTCCATGTTTCTGTGAGTGACGCGTTCTTCATCAAAGAATAAATCAACTTTTCCGGTCGGGCCGTTGCGATGTTTGGCAATATACAACTCACTTTTGTGGCGATCTTCAGGCGATAAATCTTCGGTTCTGAAATTTCTGTCCGCGGCTTTTCTATAAATAAACATAACCACGTCTGCGTCTTGTTCAATGGAGCCGGAATCGCGCAGATGTGATAATTTTGGTATAGACGGACTGGTATTTTCTACGGCGCGAGAAAGCTGAGAAAGAGCCAACACGGGAACATCCAACTCGCGCGCAATGCCTTTCAGTCCGCGGGAAATGTCAGTAATTTCTTGCACACGGTTTTCCGATCTTTTTCCGCCCATGCCTTCCATGAGCTGTAAATAGTCAACAATTATCAAGTCAAGGTTTTGCTCCGACATCAAACGGCGAGCCTTGGTACGAATTTCCATGATTGAACAACTTGGTGAATCATCAATAAATATTTTTGCTTCAGACAGTTTGCCCATGGCCTCGGCGATGTGGGCGAAATCATTGTCGCCCTCCCTGTCAGACAAAGTTCCGGTTCTCATTCGCCATAAACTCACGTTGGCTTCGGCACAAAGTATGCGGTCTACCAATTGTTCTTTGCTCATTTCCAGAGAAAATATGCCCACGTTGGTTTTATATTGGACGCTTGTCTGGCGCGCAATATCAAGTGCCAAAGAAGTTTTTCCGACACTTGGGCGCGCTGCCAAAATAATTAAATCCGATTTTTGCAAACCGGATAATTTTTTATCCAAATCAATAAAGCCCGTTGGTACTCCGCGCAGTTTTCCGCCCTGCTTGTGAAGGTCATCTATTCTTTCAAAAGCGTCATTGAGCAATTGATTGACTGGAATAAAAACATTTTTTAAATGTTTTTGTGAAACGCGGAATATTTTTTGTTGAGCCTCGTCAAGAAGTTTATCAACATCTTCGTCTTCTTGGTGTCCCAATTGATTGATTTCGTTTGAAGCTTGAAGCAAACGTCGCAGAGTGGCTTTTTTTTGAATAATATTTGCGTAGTTTGTGACGTTTGAAGATGTGGCAGTATAGTTTGATAAGTGCGCCAAATAAGTCCTTCCGCCGATTTCTTCCAATTTGCTGATTTCTTCCAGTCTGTTTGCCAAACTTAAAATATCAATCGGCTCGTGCTTTGTGAACAGTTCGGTCATGACACTGAAAATTATCCGATGTTTTTCTTTGTAAAAATCATTTTCCGTGACAATATCCGCCACTTTAATAATGGCGTCTTTATCAATTAAAAGACAACAGAGAAGCGATTGTTCGGCTTCTTGGTTTTGAGGTGGCATTTTTTCAGTTTTATCGTTGTTTTCCATAGTCATATACTACATTACAAAACCAGTAAAATCAAGTTTTCTTTTCCACTATCTTTCCACAAGCAAATATGTTATTATATATTATAATATGACCGATTTATCACAAAATAAAAATCAAAATCCGGAAGAACTTTTTGGATTTAAAGAAAAACCGGAGAAAACGGAAAAAAAAGAGGAAGAAAACATAAGAGAGGTGCCCAAGAAGACGAATTTGGAAAATTATAAAGATCCATATGGATTATCTGTCCGAAAAATGACTTTTGGATTATGGTTTGTGGAAAACCGCAAGCATTTTTATTTTATTGCCTGCGGACTGTTGATTACCATAGGCGTGGCCACTTGGTTAAACTTTTTTTATACTTTTGGCAAATATGTTTTGTTTGATATGAAACAAGACAATATTTTGGCTCAAGGAATAGTATCAAGCAATATTCCATCGCATGACTATTTTTTGGAAAGAGCGGCCAAAGATTTGATTTTCCAAAATGTGGAAATGATTAAATCCGGCGATGACCAATATGATTTTATTGTGCAAGCATCCAATCCAAATGATAAGTATTGGGCTGAAATAGAATATTATTTTTCTTCATCAGGTGATGAATTCGGTCATGCCAAAGGATTTGTCTTGCCGGCGGAAACAAAATATTTGCTATCTCTTGGCAAAAATTTTTCTTCAGTGCCGAGAAACGCGACTTTCAAAGTAGAAAGTGTCAAATGGCATCGACTGGATGTAAAAAAATATCCAGACTGGAATGAATTTGCGGACGAGCATTTAGATTTCAAAATATTGGAGTCTGAATTTACGCCTGCGGAAAAAACAGTTATCACAGAAAAAATTAATTTAAATAATTTTAATTTTTCAATTCTAAACAATACACCGTATAATTATTTGGCCGTTGATTTTATTATTGTCATGAAAAGCGCCGGCAGAAAAGTTGTTGTGGATATTTATAGAGCGGAAAATTTTTTGTCCGGAGAAACAAAAAATGTTTCACTCACCATTCCCGGTACGTTCGGAAACATTGTTGATATAGACATTGTGCCAGAGCTTAATATTACCAAAGATAACATATATAAAAAATTCTACGGAGGCTCGGGAGAAGAAAAATAAAAAATGCGTAAAATATTTTTATATTTAAAAAATTTTGATTGGATACTGTTTTTTTCAACGCTTCTTCTTATGATTTTTGGGTTGGCGGAAATTTACAGCATTGCTTTGAGCAAAGGAGAGGCAGGTTTGTCCAGTTTCAAAAGGCAGATAGCATTTGTGGTTTTTGGAATCATAATGCTTTTTTTGTTGTCTTTTTGGGATTATTATAATCTGCGCAGTCTTAGCAACTATTTATACGTGGCCGGCGTCGTAGTTTTAATTTGTGTTTTGATATTCGGAAAAACAGTAAGAGGAACAACTGGTTGGTTTGATTTTGGCGGATTAAGCATTCAACCCGTGGAATTTATGAAATTTGTTTTGATAGTTTATCTGGCAAAATATTTTTCCGTAAATTTAATAAAGGTTAGTCAATTAAAGTACATGTTTTTCTCCTGGTTGGCTGTTTTAATCCCCGCGGTCTTGGTAATCAAACAGCCTGATTTCGGCTCGGCCTTGCTTTTGTTTTTTGTTTGGACAGCCATGATTTTTTTTGCCGGATTCAAAAAAAGATATATTCTTTTAATAATTTTAATGATTTTTATGCTTTTCGCGAGTGGCTGGTTGTTTTTTTTCGAAGACTATCAGAAACAGCGTTTATCCACATTTTTTAATCCGACTCAAAGTTCTCTTGATCAAGGATATAATGTTACACAGGCTGTTATTGCCGTTGGTTCCGGAGGAATCGTCGGGCGTGGCATAGGATTTGGCTCGCAATCTCAATTGAAATTTTTGCCGGAATCCCAAAATGATTTCATTTTTGCCGCTGTTGCCGAGGAACTTGGATTTTTCGGGGTGTTTTTAATCATATCTTTCTTCTCTGTATTCTTTTACCGTCTCTTGTCCAGCGTCAAACATATAAACAACGATTTTGGCATATATTTTATTTTAGGCTTCTCCTCCTTGATATTTATGGAAATGTTTATTAATATAGGAATGAACATGGGGATTATGCCGATAGTGGGCATATCTCTACCATTTATGAGTTATGGAGGTAGCGCTATAGTTTCCAGCTTAATTATGGTAGGGGTTGTGGAGAATATTATTATAAAATCAAAGATAAAATATTAAAATCCATAAATTGCGAATTATTTTACTATATAATTTGTTATTTTAGGAATTAAAATTATGATTGAAAGATTAAGGCTAGAAGCAAAATTAAGGGATGTCGCAGACCGTAATAACGCCATGCGAAGAGAGGGCTTTGTTCCGGCGGTTTTGTATGGTAACAAAGAAGAAAGCATCAATTTATCCGTTAAGGGGATTGATTTTGAGAAGGTTTATGCCAAGACCGGTGAGTCAACTTTAGTTGATCTATGTCTTGAGGGGCAAGAGCCAATAAAGGTGATTATCAAAGATGCTCAAAAAGATATTATTAAAAATGCTTTTTTGCACATTGATTTTTACAGAGTAAATATGATGGAAGAAATTGAAGTGGAATTGGTTTTGAATTTCATCAATGAAGCAAAGGCAGTCAAAGAGCTTGGCGGAAGTTTGGTAAAAAACATGGAAACAATCGCTGTCAAATGTTTGCCAGGTGACTTGATTGAAAGCGTCAATGTTGATTTATCTAAATTGGAAAATTTTTCGGATAAAATTTTTGTAAGAGATATTAATTTGCCGGAAACAATTAAATTAATTGATAACCCGAATGACTTGATTGTTCACGTTCTTGAACAGGCCAAGGAAGAAGAAGAAAAACCGGTTGAGATTGAAGAAGGCGACAAAGAGGAAGACAAAAAAGAAGGTGA
>JBDRDI010000015.1:0-4054 GCA_043820875.1 bacterium | reverse complement strand
AAAACGAATACAATGTCATTATCTAACACGGAAATAATCTATGCCAAAAATTAAAGACATACCAAAAATTGATCGCCCGAGAGAAAGGTTTCTGAAAAAAGGGGCTGATGCACTTTCAAAAAGTGATCTTTTGGCAATTCTTTTGGGTAGCGGAATCAAGGGGAAAAATGTTAGACAACTCTCGGAAAATATCATTAAGAAATTTGGTAAAAACTTTTTAAATATAACAGTTGATGATCTTTTGGAAATCTCAGGTATTGGACAAGCAAAAGCTTTGCAAATAACATCCGCAATATCATTGGTAAAAAGATTTTACGACGAAAACAAAACCAACGAGATTGTTATAAAAAATTCTCAAGATATTTTATCTCTCACTTATGATTTAAGAGATAAGAAAAAAGAACATTTGGTTTGTCTTTATTTAAACGCACGAAATGTTTTGTTAAAAAAAGAAATTGTAAGCGTCGGTCTTTTAGATAAGGCACTATTACATCCGAGAGAAATTTTTTATCCCGCAACGGAATTAAACGCCGCCAGTGTTATTTTGGTTCATAATCACCCTTCGGGCGATTCTTTACCAAGCGAAAAAGATAATCAAATCATTGAAAAAATCGTACAAGCTGGCGAAATAATGGGAATACCTGTTATTGATTTTATTATTATTTCTCAAAATAATCATTATAGCTTTTACGAAAAATTAAATAAGCAAAAAGCAAGCGTTGACTATGTTGCGGACGGAATACAGGGCACCCTTTTTGCCATGTTTGAAACCGAACGACCGTCCTATGAGATTACCGCCGAAAAAATCCAAGAAAATTATTTTTATATCCCACAAGTGAAGGAAAACCATCTTCAATTACACAATCGCAGATATATTGGCAATAAACACAAGCTGATTGAATGGATTTTTTCTATAATAAATAAAGAATGCAGTGGCAATTCTTTTGCGGATATTTTTGCAGGAACGGGTGTTGTATCCGCTGTTGCAACCAAACACTTTGAAAAAGTTTTATTAAACGACTTCCTCCATTCAAATTACGCAATATATCGAGCTTTTTTCGGAAACGAGGCATGGGATAAAACCAAAATAGATAATATCATTAAGAGTTATAATAATATTTATGGCGATGATTTGGAAGAAAATTATTTTTCTAAAAATTTTGGTGGTAAATTTTTTAGTAAAAATTCAGCGAAAATTATCGGATTCATTCGTGAAAACATAGAAGAAAACAAAAACAACCTAACCGAGCGAGAATATTATATACTAATCACTTCGTTGCTTTATACCGCCGATAAAATCGCCAACACTGTTGGGCATTTTGATGCTTATTTCAAAAAGGAGTTTGTAAATGACAGCTTCTTTATGAAACCGATTGATCCGATAGATACACAAGAAATAACAATTTTTCAAGAAGATACAAACAATCTGGCAAAAAAAATAAATGCTGATGTGGTTTACATTGACCCACCCTACAACTCAAGGCAATACAGCAGATTTTACCATGTGCTTGAAACATTAACTAAGTGGGATAAACCAAAGCTTCATGGGGTTGCGTTAAAACCAGACCCGGAAAATATGAGCGACTACTGCCGAGCTAACGCCAAAGATAAATTTGCGGAACTCGTGAGAGACCTTGACGCTAAATATTTGGTCGTTTCATACAATAACACTTACGATTCAAAAAGTAATTCCTCAAAAAATAAAATCACGCTCCAAGAGATTGAACAGATTTTGCAGAAAAAAGGACCAACCAAAGTTTTTGAAAAAAATTATAGGCATTTTAATGCAGGCAATACTAATTTTAACAATCACAAAGAATACCTGTTCGTAACGAAAGCAAAAATATGATTACCAAAATAAGAAGATCCCCATTATTTTACGTCGGGGATAAATACAAGCTGATGAAACAACTGGTAAAGTTATTTCCTAAAGAAATAAATAATTTTTACGAACCCTTTGTTGGCGGAGGCACGGTATTCTTGAATATTGAAGCAAAAAAATATTTTCTCAATGATATAGACAAACATCTGATAAATATTCAAAAACTTTTGATCGCCAGTTCAAAAAATCCAGAGAAGTTTTTCAGAGATGTCGAAAAAATAATCCACAAATACAAATTTTCGCATTCATATAAAAAAGATATTGTTCCCGATTCATTAAAGAGGGAGTTTAAAAAAACCTATTACGCAAGATTTAATAAGGAGGGATACGATAAATTAAGAATGAGCGTAAATAATTATCAAAAAAACGATCCCTTGATTTTATACATCCTGCTTATTTACGGATTTAATAGAATGTTGAGATTTAATGGCGGAGGCAAATTTAACTTACCTGTTGGCAATGTTGATTTTAATAAAAATGTAGTTAACGCCTTGAATGGCTACTTTGATTTTGTACATGATAAAAAAATATCTATAACCTCAAAAGATTTTAAAAAGTTTTTTTCTGACAAAAAATATTCAAAAAATGATTTTGTATATTTAGATCCACCATACTTAATATCCGCAAGCGAATATAATAAATTATGGAACCAAGAATCAGAAGCAGATTTATTGAAAATGATCGACGTTTTAGACAAAAAGGGTGTTAAATTTGCCTTATCAAATGTTACTCACTATAACGGAAGTAAAAATGACTTATTATTGGAATGGATGAAAAAATACAAGGTACACAAAATTGAAAGCAACTACATCAATTATCATAATAACGGCAAAAAGGTAATTAAGGAAGTTTTGATCACTAACTATTAAGCATATGAATAAAAGACAATCTGAATACAAACCACTACTATTTACGACGACAATGAGGAATCCTGAACGATTGAAGGACTTTTTGACCGTACTTGCGGAATATGACGGCGAGATTTTAACAAATGAAATTATTGATAAAGTCGCCAAATCCTTGATTCAAAAGGGATTATACCAGCCCATGAAAGTATCTTCGGCTGTAAAAGATAAATGGAAGAATGAAATTGAATTAAACGAAACTGAAACCGAAAAAGTATTTTCTGACAACCCGCAAAGCCACAAAGAAGCAGGGTTTGAAAAAGGATGGCCTTCGAGATTTGATACTTGGTTTAAAATTGCCAAAGAGCTTGGCTTTGTTTGGTATTGGCAAAATGAAGAAATAAAATTTTCCGAAAGCGGGAAGATGTTATTAGACAAAGAAAAGCCAGAAAATGAGTTAATGGTTTTTGCTAACGCCTTTGCAAAGTATCAACGCCAAAACCCGTTTCGTCGTGTTTTAAATAAAAATATTCCGCTTATTCTGCTTATACAAACCATAAAACTTTTGAATAATGACTCAGCATACAAGGGAGCTGGTATATCCAGATCAGAAATACCATTATTATTATGTTGGCAAAATGATAATGCCGAAAGTTTATATCGAGAAATTAAAAAATTACGCAAAAAACATGGTTATACACCAAGCAACGAAGTGATTTTGGATCTTTGTTATAAATTACTAAACGAAACAAAGAGAGATGATAATTCAATTCTCGGAGATTATCCTGATGATTTTATACGAAAAATGCGTTTAACTGGCTTAATTTCTCTGCGTGGCGGTGGTCGTTTTATAGATATAAACACAAAAGAATCAGTAGCCGTAGATTATATTTTGAAAAATTATATTTCCTACAAAGAAGTTGAAACAGAAAAAGAATTTTTTGAATACATAGGGCAAGTTGATCACGATTTAATCGCGACACTTACTGTATTTAAAGCTCCAGTAAAAACTACAAAAGCAGAATTGGAAAAATGGGTTAATCATTACGCTTGGGAATCAATCAAAAATGAACTGCTTAATTTGGCACAAAAAAAATCTTCCAGCGATAATATTTTGAAAGTCATTGAACAGCCCTTGCGATTGGAGTTTTTAACTTCATTAGCAATCCTCAAAAAATTACCGAGTGTTATCGTAAAACCTAATTTTATATCCGATGATGAAGGACTGCCGACAAGTTTTGCGTCTGGTGGAAGCCCCGATATTGAATGCTTGGAAGAAAAAGACACTGTTTTGGTCGAAGTAACTTTACTAACTGGAACACAACAG
>JBDRDI010000014.1:0-6057 GCA_043820875.1 bacterium | reverse complement strand
AGCTTTTGAAGCCGGGACAACGATAAATGAATAATCACCATAGGTATTTGGCCAATTTGTATTAAGAAGTTGGAAAGAGTCTAATAACCAACGGGCTGGATCCCCCGTTGGAAATCCATCTTGAATCCCAAGATATTTTTTCACATCGACAGAAAAAGAACTCATAAAATCATTATTTGGTTTTTGCTGCATTGTCCAATTCGTCATAATTATTTCAAGTTTTTAATAATTTTTATTCTCCCCAAACTTCGGAGATTTTGTCTTTAATTTTCTTTTCTAAATTATCTATTATTTTTTTAAAACCGGAATACTTAATATTTGCCTTTGATGATTGATTGAACATTTCTCTGGCTAGTTGTATATTTTTAGATGCTAATTCTAAAGATGTTTTATGCGATGATACTGCTAAGGAGGAAGCGGTCGCCAATAAATTTGTCCAGCTATTATCTATTATTTCATTTTTATATTCGTTCGGTATAACATCACCCACGAACAAACACTTATCACCCAAAGGAACATTTGCTTTATCTAATTCAATAAAATCATTTTTTTCTATAACCGTAGTCATTCCCCTTTTATACAAACACCTTGAATAATCAACCATTAAATCTCTTAAAAATATACGGCGGATAAACGGCGAAAATTTTTTCATTTTTAGCTCTTTATTTTTATGAACTATAGGTGTATATCTTTTATATTGAAGAAGCGGGACACTGATCTCTGGTTTGAGTGTATTTGCATTTAACTCTGGCAATTTGTCATTGTCTTTAACCCAAAATAAATACACTGGTATTGATGAATTTTTCCAATACTCTATTGTTTTTTTTATCTGTACATCTTGCGGCTTATCCTTCCAATATTTAACCTGAGCATAAAATAAGATATTTGTAGGAAACTCTCCTTTTGTTAATTCGCAGATAAAATCATTACCTAAATCTTGACCCCCGTCTATTTTGTGGACTAAACAAAAAGACGACAAAACATACTGGACAAAAATTTCACCAATATTACCCTTTCTTTTTCTGTCTACGTATGATGGTGTTTGGGCCATAAATCTATTTTTGCTATCCTCAAACTTCGGAGATTTTATCTTTAATTGCTTTCATTGTCTTATTTTTCTAATAAATCTTCTAATTTACTCCTAAATTCATTCTTAAACAATCTGCCATCACTAAGATATTGTATAAATTCCGAATAGCTCTCTGGACTTAAAAAATGAAAAAAGTATTTTTGCTTGATCTTTGGTTTTTTTAATTCTTCGTTCAAATCCTCAAAGTGTTTTTTCGCCCAACGATATTTTGCTTTATTTTCTTCGGAGTCGTCTCCATCAGATTTTATTTCAACGACAACAATATTTTCGCCAAGTTTCAGAAAGAAATCCGGATTGAAACTTCCCTGCGTCGGGTGTTCACCTTTTCTCCACGAATACTCAACGCTATAAAATCCCATATCACGAGATTTTATCCAAGCATCTATTTTTTCGCAAAGATGTGAATTAACTAGGGTTTCAACAAATTTTCTTTCCGGCTCAAGTTTTGCCAAAACAACATTAACCGGCGTTTTAAAACAATAAGGATTAATTTCCTTACTTGCACTTCTTGGCAAATTTTGATCGTTGGCTATATCTTGTAAGATATCAATCATTCCATTTTTACACTCGTTTTTGAAATTCTCAGTATAAAAAACTGTCGAGCCCTGCTTTATTGCTCCGACGGCGACGCTTTCTTTTTCAAGCTCTTTCGTGCTGATTAATTTCGGCTTATTTGCCATTCTCTCTAAAACAATTGTTGATCCTCTTGCTCGGAAAAGCGTTTGAAACGCTTTGAAAATTCTGTTGGCATTATCTTCGGTCAAAACACCACTTTTTATGCCTACGCGCCGCATTGAATTTACAACAATTTCGCGAATTTCATTCTCAGGAGGTAACTGTTCTTTTTTATATTCTCCCTTCGGAAACCTTATTTTTGCTTCAAAGTCCCTCGTTTTAAACACACCAATTATTTTTCTGACTACTTCGTCAATGGTATTAACATTGTAACTAACCGCCGTATCTTTTATTAACATCCCGCCACTTAAATCTTCATATTCTGTTGTTCGGGAAACTTTTTCGACCTGCGATACAAGATCTATATAACCCTTAGAATAATCAAAAAATTCCGTATCCTTTTTCGCCTTGATGGCTTTTTCCTGTTTCTCATAGTCAATCGTATATAAATCAAAATGATATTTTGCCCGTTCACCGGAAGTCAGAATCTCGCTCGTCAAACGGACTTCGATTTCCAAAATCTCATCAACTAAGCCACGAATGTTTCGGCTCCAAGCGTCGTGATTGAAAACTCTCACTTTCGGCTGTGGCGATTTGTATTCTTCCGGTATGCGAAGCCCCCGGCCCAAAACTTGGGCAATCAAAAGTTTTGAATTGAAAGCACGATCTTCCCACGGCACGATTTGAAAAACATTTTTTACATCCCAGCCCTCGGTAAGCATAGAAACGGAAACAATCCACTCAACCGAATTATCCTTATTATCAACATTTTTCAATTCCAAAATATTTTTCTTGTGGTCTTTATGCGAAGTAACAATCAAAACTTTTTTCTCCACCGCTTTGCGTGATATTTTTTCCCACTTTTCTAAGAAGTCAATCAAATCTTCCTGAAGCGTTCTTGCTTTTGAAATATCTTTTGTAACCAAGATCGTAAGCGGCTTGACGAGACGATATTTTTTCACAAATTCGTCGTGATTGTCGTAAATTTTTTGAAATTTCTCGTTTTTGTCTATGTTTTCGTCTTTTGCCACATAATCAACCGACTTAATTACTTTGTCATTAACGGCTTCTCGGATTGAGTAACGATAAATAACATCGTTGAAATACTCGTCGTTAATATAAGCTGTGCCGGTAAATCCTAAAATATATTTAAAATTGAAAGCGGTATTGAGCAAAAACGCTTTCCATTTTTTTATATCCTGCTCGCTTGACGAATTGTAGGCGTGGTGAACTTCATCATTCAGCACCAAAACGCGCTCGCCATTTCCTTTCAAGCTGTCGCTTATTGACGATCCTGTCCGTTCATAAACGGCGTGGATGTTTTCAACGCAAATGTCGCCGTTTTTGATTGTGCTGTTCGCGTCAATAATTCTCGGATTTTTGAAAACGGCATTATCCGGCAAAGTCGCTTTTATTTTGTCGTCACCTGAGAGTTTCTCAAATTTTTCTTTCAAACCGGACTCAATTGTTAGCGACGGACAAAGCACTAAAACCTTGTCCACCAAACCAAGTCCTAAGGCGATTTGTGCGATGCCGTAAATCACATAACTTTTGCCTGTTCCGGTCGCCAAATCAATCACTGCCGAAAGTTTGTGAGGCAGCGGCAAATTCCTTTGATAATCGCGGACGTCTTTGTATCTTTTTTGTAATTCATCATTTTTTCTGAAATTTTCCTCAACCAAACTTTCAATGGAGCTATATTCTCCGGACGCAAGAAAAATAATCGCGTCCCTAATTGCTTCTTCCTGAAATTCTCGGTCGCCACAAAGCACATCAAGAAAATCAACCCACTTTTTCAAATTGAGCTTGGCAGGATTATAGTTTTGCTTCACCTGCAAAACCAAGTCCTGTGTTTTATAAATTTTAATTCCTTCTGTCATAGCGTTTATTTAACCTTAAAAACTTCCCTAAATTCATTGCCGTAAATATCAACATAAATTGCCATAATTTGCTTGCCGCAATCCTTCTTCGGAAATTCCTTTGTAATTTTTTTCTGTTTTATTAATTTCTTTTTTATTTCTTCCTCGCTTTCTTTTTCCTCACTTTTCTTGTGATTAAGCAAGTCCTGCGCGAAAAAGTAATTTGTCATCATAAATTTTTCGCCGTCATAGTTCAAGTCCACAAGCAACATCGCCAAACTTTCAAAATTTTTCATCTTTTCGCCGATTTCGTCCTGCGAATAGGCGGATTCAAACTTCTTGATTTTCAAAACAACTTTATCTTTTAATGTCTTGATTTCCGATTTTACTTCCGGCTGGCGGATAAAGTGAAAACCGATTGCCTCGTCCAAGTCATTGATTTGGCTTTTGCTCTGTGGCTGGCGCAGTTTCTTAAACTGCACCTTATGTAATTCCTTGATTATTTGATACGGCACTTTAAGGAAATAATAGCGGACATTGCCAATTTGGTGATAGTCGCTGATAAAATTAACATTATTTGCAGGAGCGATTATGTAAAATCTGCCGTCAATTTTTTTTCCAATGTTTTTATGCAATTCCTGCAAATATTTTTCATCAACACTGGCGTTTTTTAATTCCCAATACGGAAAGATTTTTGCGTAAAATTCACGCTTTTTCCCGTCAATGTCAACCCCGCCAATTTTTGTTATTTTTGTTTCCTCAATCTCAAATAAATCTTTTACAAAACGGATATACTCGTCTTTTTTCAAAGCAAAAATCTTTCCGAGATCATAAAGTCCGGAAGTAACAATGGCAAAAGATTTTGCCGGCTTGCCATATTTCTTTTTTGGTTTTTCTAAATCCTTACTTTCATCAATTTCAAGCAGTCGTTTTTGTGTTGTATAAATTGCGAGTTTTCCAATATCGCATCCAACCCAACGACGATTAAGTTTTTCCGCAACCGCAAGTGTCGTGCCACTACCACAGAAAAAGTCCATTACTAAATCGCCTTTTTCTGTAGAACATTCAATAATTCTTTTCAATAAAAATTCAATTTTTTGTGTAGGATAATTTAAATTTTCACCTTTTTGGTTTGCGAGCCCCAAAATATCAGTCCATATGTTATCAGGAATTATTCTTTTAAAATATTTATTATCTATTTTTTCTAAATAATACTTAATTCTAACTTTACCTTTTTCGGTAATAATTTGTTTATTTTTATGATCAATTTTAATTTTAGTATTACTATTTACAAGTAGTCTATTTTCTTCCCAAAACTTATACAAACTGTAATTAGAATAACTTCCGGAATCAGAATCAGAGTAGTACCCGTATCTATCTTTTTTATATTCATCATCTGGATTATTTACTTCAACGAGAGAAGAAACAATATTATAGTTATTTTTTGATAACTCTTTATTTTTTGAAAAAATATAAATAGTATTCAAATTATTTCCAAACCATTTAGATTCTTGTTTTCGACCCCTTGAAACATCGGTACGGTAAGCTATTTCATTTTCAAATGAGTTTTTTCCAAAGACTTCATCTAAAACAATCTTAATATAATGAGTCATTTTTTGATCTAAGTGAACAAAAATTACACCGCCATCAGCCATTATTTCTCTTGCAACTATTAACCTTCTTCTTAGAAATTCAACAAACTCCGCCCCTTTCTTTTTATCGGCATAAGCTTTTTGCCCTTGCCCACTTTGAAAATCGTCTTCTGTCGCAAAGGGCGGATCAATGTAAATCAGTTTTACTTTGCCCTTGATTTTATCTTTGATGAGCGGGTCTTTGTTTTCGTTAAAAGTTTTAAGGATTTGCAAATTATCGCCGAAAACTAAAAGATTTTGCCAATCTTTGGAATAGAGCGGGTATTTCTTGCCGTTAAAAATTTTTTCAATTTGAAGTGGCACCGGTTTGGCTTCTTCTGTATCCGCCAACACATCTTCCTTTCGCATTTTCCCGGCATAGACAAGTTCGTATTCTTTTTGCTTAGTTGGAAAAATTGCGTATTTATAAACTTCCGGAATTTCTTTTCCGTTTTTAAGACAATCAATCAAAAATTCAATATCGCGTTTATTTAAATCTCTCATTTTAGTTAACCATTTATTTCATTAAACCACAATTTATCTCATTTTTCCAGCCCAAAAAATCGCCTCTAAAAAACGCAAAAATGTTAACAAATGTCAGCATTATTCCCAGCAAATGATTGGCTTTTCGCTAATCTCTTTTTCTAAATAAACTTCAACATCGTGACGATCGCCGATCTGGTCTATTAAACCCTCTTTAAGCCCTTCTTCTCCAAGCAAACTAGAGCCGTCTGCAAGATTTTTTACTTTTTCTATATCTAGATTTCTATTATCAGCGACTATTTTCATAAAATTATCATTG
>JBDRDI010000013.1:0-5608 GCA_043820875.1 bacterium | reverse complement strand
CATTTCTTTGTTTTGATCTCCGATCTGCGATAATCTTTCCATCATGGCAGCCATTTTTTCATTACCCTCGTTATTTCCCCCCTTTTTTGCCAATAAAAATATCAAATAAAATATAGCTAATATTAAAATTAATAATAATCCGATAATTGCGGTGTCCATATATTATTATATTTATATTATATATTTGTAAATTCGCATCATATTTAGTTTATCAGGTTGGGTGCTGTTAGTCAAAAATTTCCCATTCTTGACATATTTAATATTAACGATACAATATAAACAAATGGCCCTAGGACTCCGAGATCCCCATTTTCTTTCGCCGGAAAACGGGGATCGTTTTTTTTATTTTGTCAAGGGTTTTTCTCTTTATTCTTGTCGAAGGGATTCCTCACCCTGCGGCGGGTTCGGAATGACAAAAAAACAAAAACCATTGACACAATTTTAATAACATGATATTGTCGTAGCAGTTTAGAATTATATTTATTCAACATTTTCCCACGTATTTTATACGCAGAAAAGGAGCTCTTTGAAAATGGAAACGACAAAAAAAATCGCTATGGCTTGTTTCATCGGTGGCACGCTTTGTTGCGCGGTCGCCTTCATGGTTGTGCCGGCCTATTGTTGGCTCGGCCTGCTTGCCGGACTCGCCGGCGGTTATATCAGTCACGAGTTCCGAGAGGTACTGCGGGCAATTCCTGTTGCTCTGCGCGCGGCAAAAAAAGACGGCTCAGATGCCTGGAACGAAATGGTTGCGGATGTCAAACTGTGGCTTTCCAAGCCACATCCTTTTATCTGCCCGGCAATGTTCATTGCCATACTGCTTTCTGCTCGATTAGTGTGGCCGCTAGCCATATCTTCTTCGGATTTCGTCGTATTACCCATACTGTTCTTGTTTTTGTTTCTTGTGACAACAACAATTTCAACTGTAATGATTTTTGTTTTCGCCTCTCTGGGGGCGAGGCTTGTGGAGCGGTGCTACTGGCAACCGTTTATGTCCGCCAACGACAAAGGAGAGGTAGCGGTCGCGATTATGGATTTGCAGAATAAGGGATATAACGAAAAACCGCTTACCTATTTAAACGTTTTACGCTGGACTGGAATCGGCATCGCCCTAACCGTCCGTTTTTTTGCCTGGACGATGTGGAAAGAAGGTTTTTGCTTATTCGGCCGCACCGCCTGGCACCTGTTCAGGCTGATTCACTCGAAAAAGCGGCTACTCTGCGCCGTTGACGGAACGCTTGGCGGGGCCATAAGCTATTTCTGCTTCATGTCCGCGCCGGGGATGTTTCCGGAAAAAATGATGTTCGTCGCTTTCGGCGGACTGCTCGGCGCCGCGTTTGGCGTCCTGAACTGGGAAGTTGTTTCCAAACGAATCCTACACGTGCCAATCAATAACGATTAAGCACGGCAACGATTCAATCCGACTGGCGGTTCAATAGATTCAAGTCTATTGGCCGCCAGTTTTTTTATTTTCAAAAAATTCTTTCTTTTTGTCATTCCGGGTATAAGGGTAGGTAATGTGTTGGTGATATTCCCTATATACTGCTAATATTAAAGTATACTTTAATAAGATATTAAACTACTTTGATATGATGAAAAAAAAGATGTACAAAATGTAATTCGTTAAATGTCATCAATTATGGCAATACTAAAAGTGGTTACCATAGATTTAAGTGCAAAAATTGTGATTGTACCTATACCTATCGTAATCACATTAATAAGTTAAAAAGAGAAAGAGCATGGTTTGAATTATGGATCGCTGAAGGATATTCGATAAGACAATTAATTAAAATTAGCAAACATGGAAGATGGAAATTAAAGCAAATCAAAAAATATTGGTTAGACAAGAAGCCTGATGAAATTAATTTCAATTTTTCTAACGTTAAGTATCTGATTTTTGATGGTACATATTTCAATCATGAAAACTGTTTAATGGTTTTAATGGATAATATTACTGGGCACGTTATTACTTCAAAATATGCTGTTCGAGAAAACTATTATTCAGCAATTGAAATATTTAGGGGTGTTAAAAGTAAAGGAGTAAATCCAATTGCAATCACTGTAGACGGTAATACTAGCGTAATTAGAGCTATTAAGGAAGTTTGGCCAGAAATAATCATTCAACGCTGTAAAACGCACATACAAATGCAAGGCTTGGCATGGTTAAGGCGACCACCAAAATTAAAAGTATCCAAGGAATTGCAAAAAGTATTTTTAATACTTTCAAACATAAACAGTAAACAAGACATGGATTTTTTTATTGCAGAGTTTGGTAGGTGGGAAAAAAAATACGGTGAATATACTAAATTATTGCCAAAAAATCATAAGGTCTACAGCGACATTCAAAGAGCCTATAGTTTAATTGTTCATGCTCTGTTCAATATGTTCCATTATTTGAAAGATAACAACGTTGCAGCTACGACTAATAAATTAGAAGGTTATTTTGCACAACTGAAAGGACGCTACCGACAGCACAAAGGAATGTCAAAAACTAATCGACAGAACTATCTTAAATGGTATATATATTTAAGGAACAAACAGTAATTCACCAACACATTACCTACCCTTATACCCGGGATGACAAAAAAGCTGAAATTCAAAATGACAAAAAAACAAAAACTAAATTTAAACAACAATTATAGAGCGATTAATCATCTTTGGACTTTTCCCCTTGCTCAAAGACAAAATGTCATGTATAATAAACGGCATTATACACATGATGCAAATCTACAAATGATATGCTAATCTACAAATACGAATATTATAAAATTATTTGTAGATTTGCATATCATTTGTAAATTTGAATTATATCTATGTCAAACTTCATTAAAATCAAAGGTGCGCGCGTTCATAATTTGAAAAATGTCAGCTTGGAAATTCCGCGCGACAAATTTGTGGTTATCACCGGTATTTCCGGTTCTGGAAAATCATCTCTGGCTTTTGATACGATTTATGCCGAAGGGCAAAGGCGGTATGTGGAATCATTGTCCGCTTACGCGAGACAATTTATCGGCGCCATGGACAAACCGGATGTTGATTCCATTGAGGGCCTCTCTCCGGCTATTTCCATTGACCAAAAAACCGCCAGCCATAATCCCCGCTCCACTGTCGGCACCATTACGGAAATTTATGATTATTTACGGCTTCTTTTCGCGCGCATCGGCGTACCACACTGCCCAAAATGCAGTCAAAAAATCAAACAATATACGGTTGATGAAATCGTACGTCAAGTTTCCGCTGACAACAAAGATAAAAATATTATTATTTTATCGCCGATTATTAGAGATAAGAAGGGCGAACATAAAAATACTTTGGACGGAATTCAGAAGGCCGGCTTCAGACGTTTGCGTTTTGATAAAAAAATTTACGAGCTTGAAGAAATCGCGGACATGACCATAGATAAAAAGAAAAAACACAGTTTGGAAATCGTCATTGATAAGTTGTCTTCTTTGGACGGGAAAGAAAATCAAGCGCGTCTTTCAGAGGCAATTGAAAAAGCGCTTGACTTGGGCAATGGCTTGGTTACCATACAAAGCAATGGCGGTAGTGGCGAGAAAAAAACAAACGACAAAACTTATTCAAAACTTTTTGCCTGTCCGAATTGCGATGTCAGCCTTGCCGAACTTGAACCAAGAAATTTTTCATTCAATTCCCCGCACGGTGCCTGTCCGGAATGCTCCGGCCTCGGCACCAAACTGGAAATAGTTCCGGAACTGCTCATTAATTCGAATTTAACAATCGCGCAAGGCGCAATCAAAGCTTGGGCGCACAATACCGCGTCCGGACAAACTTGGATGATGCGAGTTTTGGGAACAGTGGCTTCGGCAAATGGTTTCGACCTGAACACTCCTTTAAAAGAACTTTCTCCGAAACAAATGGGTATTGTGCTTCATGGCTCCGGAGATAAAAATTATAAAGTGGAATATGAAAGCGAACGTTTTTCCGGAGAAATGGCAACTGACTTTGAAGGAATCATTCCAAATTTGGAAAGAAGATATAAACAAACAGAATCCGAATATATCCGCAAAGAAATTGAACAATATATGCGCGTTTTAAAGTGCCCGGAATGCCTTGGAAAAAGATTAAAAGAAGAAATTTTGGCCGTAAAAATTGCAAATCATTCCATTCACGATGTCACTATAAAAAACATAGAAGAAGCAAAAATATTTTTTGAAGAATTGGAAAAAACACGAGAACTTTCCGCGCGCGATAAAAAAATCAGCGTGCAAATTGTCAAAGAAATAAAAACAAGAATGGAATTTCTTTTAAACGTCGGCCTTTCTTATATCACCTTAAATAGAAGCGCGAATACTTTGTCTGGTGGCGAAGCCCAACGCATCAGGTTGGCAAACCAAATTGGCACATCTTTGGTTGGAGTGCTTTATGTCTTGGACGAACCGTCCATCGGATTGCACCAAAGAGACAACCGCCGTTTGATTGAAACCATTAAAAATTTAAAAGACCTTGGTAATACCATTATCGTCGTAGAGCACGATGAAGAAACCATTAATTCTGCCGACTGGGTGGTTGATGTCGGTCCGGGCGCGGGTGAACACGGTGGACATATTGTGGCTGAAGGAACTCCAGAAAAAATCAAAAAAAATTCCAAATCTTTAACAGGCCAATATTTAACCGGAAAAAAATCCATCTCCATCCCCGCTTCTTACCGATCTGGAAACGGAAAAACATTAAAAATTATCGGGGCGACCGAAAATAATTTAAAAAATATTGACGTGAAATTCCCGCTTGGAAAATTTATCGCCATTACCGGCGTTTCCGGTTCCGGCAAATCAACTCTAATGACGGATATTTTGGCAAAAAAATTGAACCAAAAATTTTATCGCTCAAAAGCCGAGCCTGGAAAACACAAAACAATAGAGGGTTTGCAATACATTGATAAAGTAATAAATATTGACCAATCGCCCATCGGCCGTACGCCACGATCCAATCCGGCTACATACACCGGCGCGTTCACTCCTATCAGAGAATTATTCGCGCAATTGCCGGAAGCAAAAATCAAAGGATATAAGCCGGGAAGATTTTCTTTCAATGTTACCGGCGGACGTTGCGAAGCTTGCTCGGGAGACGGATCAGTAAAAATTGAGATGCAATTTTTGCCGGATGTTTATGTGGACTGTGAAGTGTGTCGCGGAAAAAGATACAACAAAGAAGCCTTGGAAATATATTATAAAAATAAAAATATTTCCGATGTTTTAAACATGACGATTGAAGAAGCTTTGGAATTTTTCAAAAATATTCCTGCTATTTCCCAAAAACTGGAAACTTTACACGAAGTCGGCTTAGGCTATATTAAAATCGGCCAATCCGCCACCACTCTTTCTGGCGGAGAAGCGCAAAGAGTAAAACTTGCCACAGAACTTTCCCGTCGTTCCACCGGCAAAACGCTTTACATTTTGGACGAGCCAACCACCGGTTTGCACTTTGAAGATATCAAGCGCCTTCTTCATGTTCTACACAAATTGGTTGACAAAGGAAACACGGTCTTGATTATTGAACATAATTTGGATGTCATTAAATCCGTGGACTGGGTGATTGATATGGGCCCCGAGGGCGGCAACAAAGGCGGACAAATCATCGCAGTCGGCGA
>JBDRDI010000012.1:0-19219 GCA_043820875.1 bacterium | reverse complement strand
GACGCGGAAAAAATGCTGGAGTCTCTCGTGGACACGATTATCAACGAGCTTAAAGGCGGACGAGAAGTCACCATCACGGGTTTTGGCACCTTTCTTTCCAGAACTCGCCACGCGCGCGGAGGAGTCAACCCGCAAAAGCCTTCGGAAAGGATCCAGATTCCGGAAGTGCGTGTTGCCAAATTCAAAACCGGCAAGACCCTAAAAGACGCACTGAAGGGGAAATAAAAAGTGAACTGAATTAAAAAACCCTCCGCGTGAAGCGGAGGGTTTTTGGTATCAATATAATCGATTGAACGGAATCCAAATATTATATTTTTTTAAATTTTAACAATAGCGAATTTGAAACTACGCTTACCGAACTCATGGCCATGGCCGCTCCGGCAATAACCGGCGACAAGAGCCAACCGGTCCAAAAATAAAATACGCCGGCGGCAATCGGAATACCAACGACATTATAAAATAAAGCCCAAAACATATTCTGTTTAATTTTGCTCATGGTCAATTTGCTTAATTTGATTGCCCGCGCTATGTCCAATAAATCATTTTTCATTAAAACGATATTGCCCGTTTCCATCGCCACATCGGTTCCTGAACCCATGGCGATGCCGATATCGGCCAAGGCCAGAGCCGGAGCATCGTTAATCCCATCGCCAACCATGGCCACAGTTCCTTTTTCTTTTAATTTTTTTACATATGCTGCTTTGTTTTCCGGCAAGACTTCGGCAAAAAAATTCTGGATACCCACTTTTTTCGCAATAGCCTTCGCGGTTCTTTTATTGTCTCCGGTTATCATATAAACAATCGCGCCCAGCTTTTGCAAATCAGACACAGCTTGTTTTGAAGTCTCGCGAATTACGTCAGCCACGGCGATTAATCCGATACATTCTTGTCCAACTGCTACATACATTACTGTTTTCCCCTCATTCTCCAATGATTCTGCCAACTCTTGGCTTTTTTCTATTGTAATATTATTATTTTCCATTAATTTTCTTGTTCCTGCCAATATTTTTTTATTATCAAAAACAGCCTCTACTCCCTTGCCAATAATGGCTTGAAAATTTCGTACTTCAAATAATTCCAATTTTTCTTTTTCGGCTTTTTTAACAATCGCTTGCGCCAAAGGATGCTCTGATTTTTGCTCTACCGATGCTGCCAATTGTAAAACAGATAATTCGTTTTCTGTTTTATAATTTTCAGTCTTTAATTTTATAATATCCGTGACTTCCGGCTCCCCCTTGGTGATTGTTCCTGTCTTATCAAAAATAATATAATTCAGCTTGTGAGCGGTTTCCAAAGCATCTGCGCCCTTAATTAATATTCCATTTTGAGCGCCTTTGCCGGAACCAACCATGATAGCTGTCGGCGTGGCAAGCCCCAACGCGCAAGGGCAAGCAATTACCAAAACGGCAACCGACACTAAAAGCGCGAAAGAAAATCCTTGTTGAATAACAAAACCCCAAACAATAAAAGTAATAATCGCAATCATAATTACCGCCGGTACAAAATAAGCCGACACCTTGTCGGCAAATCTTTGGATTGGAGCTTTTTTGCCCTGCGCCTCATCAATAAGTTTAATTATTTTAGCCAAGGTTGTATTGGCGCCGATTTTTGTAGCCACAAAAACAAATGAGCCATATTTATTGATAGTAGCTCCAATCACTTCGTCTTCAACTCCTTTTTCTACCGGCACGCTCTCGCCGGTAACCATGCTTTCATCAATAGAAGAATATCCTTCTATAATTTTACCATCCACAGGAATGCTTTCTCCGGGTTTAACAATTATCAAATCTCCGACTTGAACATCATCAACGGGAATTTTTTGTTCTCGACCATCTCTTTTAACAGTGGCAATCTTGGGACTCAAATCCACCAAGGCCCGAATGGCGTCTCCTGTTTTGCCCTTGGCAATCGCTTCTAATAATTTTCCCATAATTACCAAGGTTATGAGAATAGCCGAAGTTTCAAAATATTGTCCCTCTCCGGGATTAAATAAAATATTATAGACACTAAAAAAATAAGCCGCGGTAGTGCCAAGCGCTATCAAAGAGTCCATGTTGGCGGTTTTATTTTTTAAAGCTCCCCATGCTCCGGTATAAAATTGCCAACCGACAATAAATTGAACCGGAGTAGCCAAAAACCATAAAATATAATCCCGATAAGGAATCATAATCTTCAACCACATAAAAACCATGCCTATTATAAAAGCGGGGATAGCAAAAATTAAACTAAATAAAAATTTCTTTTGATAATTTTTTATTTCCTTTTGTTGCGCGGCAAATTGTTTTTCAAAAGAATTTTTTTGATCCAGAATTTCAGCCCCGTAACCGCTGTCCTGAACAACTTTAATTAATTCTTCTTCATTAATTTTTTCATCATCAAACTCCATGTTGGCCTTTGACGATGAAAAATTTACATTAATATTTTTTACACCATCTTTTTTTTCCAAGGCCTTGCTTAAGATTGTAGCGCAGGAAGCGCAATGCATGCCCGTAATTTGAAGATTGCTTTTTTTATACATATTTTCATTATTTTAAACTTTTAATAATCGACTCTATTTGGCTATACGGTACGGCGCCGGACACTGCTTGGCCATTAATAAAGTTGCCGGGAGTACCCTTAACACCATACGCAATACCTTCTTGATAATCGCTTTCTACTTTTGATTTGTATTTTCCGGATTCTAAACAAGAATCAAACTTAATGACATTCAAACCGATATTTTTGGCAAAAACAGATAAAGAATCTGTTGTAATGCTTTCTTGGTTTGCGAATACTTCGTCTGTGTATTCCCAAAATTTATTTTGTTCCCCAGCACATTCCGAAGCCTCTGCTGTTTTACGAGCCAAGGGATGAATGGAATCAAGCGGAAAATGTTTATATACCCATCGCACATCGTCCGGATAATCTTTTATTATTTGATTCATTGTATCATGAAACCTGGAACAGTACGGGCATTGAAAATCAGAAAATTCAACAACAGTAATTAACGCATTTTTATTTCCTCTAACGTGATCGCTGTCGGCGACTTTGATATTTACCTTGCTAGGCGGAACAGGAGTCGGAGTCGGAGCAGGACTTGGAGAAGGTTGCTTCTCAACGACATTTTTTTCAACGATATTTTTCGCGACAACTTCGGTTGTTTTATTTTGATTAAGATAGGCGGTTAATATTGTAAAAAAACCAATGGTGGAAATTATGGCCATACCGGTCATCAAACCATGAAAAAATTTCTTTTTACCAAAAGAATCAATTTTGTCATTGTCTATTTTGTTGTTATTTATTTTTTTATTTTCATTATCCTCTTCGTCTTCAGATCCGTTCTCCGTGTCGCTTTCCACTTTATAATCTCCAGCTCCTTCTACTGCTTTTTTAATTTCCGCTTCCGTAATATCATCCTCGTTGTAAACCACTGCCGCCTTACCTGATTCGTGATTTATTTTAGACACGGAAATTCCTTTTCGATCATTCAATTCACTCTCAATCAATTTTGAGCAAGAAGCACAATGCATGCCCTTGATGTTAAACTTATATTTTTTCATAAATATATATGGTTTAATTAATTAATTATTATAAAACCTTTCGCCCGGCATCCGTTATCCTCCACAAGTTCCTGTTCCTCCGCCTCCGCAACCGCATCCTTTTGCTCCGGAGGGAATAATTTCGCTGTCTGACTTTACCGGGGAATTGCCCTTTTCACCAACGACTTCAATTGTTCCCGAGACCATGCCCATCCAACAACTGAATTTGTATTTACCCGGCTCTTTGGGTGTAAACTCTTTAACGCTAACTTTTCCGGGAGTTAAAGAAATTTCGCCGTCAAATAGTCCTCGCGACATTACGGCGTTTGTGCATCCGCTGGTACCCTTGTCGGTAATTTCCCACCTAACTGGTATCCCGGCTCTTACTTTTAGTTTGTTTGGCTCATAGCCATAAGCCATGGCGTCCATTTTCAAAATTTGCTTGCCACCAACGATGGGTGGTAAATCACTGTCTTGAATTTCTGTCGCATTGCTTGCGTTAAAACTTAAATCATTTAAACTGCCCCATCCCAAAACATTTAATTGGGCATTAATATTAAATATGGCAAAAAACAAAATAAGAACGCCGGCTACTTTTAAAAACCTGTTGGCCAGATGAGGCTGTTTGGAAAACTTTACGCTGGATAATCCGATCGCCAAAAGCACCGGCAAGGTACCTAGGGCAAAAAACAACATTATCAATCCGCCCTGTAATACGCTACCTGACAATAATGCCAATCCTTGAGCGGTGATAGTAAATCCGCAGGGTAGAAAAAAAGTCATGGCGCCCATCAACATCGGCATATAGCGGCCATTAAAATTTTTTTCATCCGCCACATAACGAGTAATAAATTTGGGCGTGGAAATTTGAAATCTCTGAAAATATTTTACACCCAGCATTTGCAAAGATAAAAAAATCATAATTACAGAAACCGCAAACATTAAAATAGAAGAAAATGTTAAAGAAAGCTGTAAAGTACTGCCGATAGCGCCAAGCACGGCTCCCAAAACTCCATAAGAAATCAACCGCCCCAAATTAAATAAAAAATGGGGCTGTAATTTTTTAAAAACCGTTTCGTCTCCACTATAAATTTCCGACCATTGTTTGGACATGGAAAGCACAATTCCGCCGACCAAAGCCGCACAACTGGAAAGTCCTGCCAATAATCCAAAAACCAAAAACATGGGCAAGGAAGATTTGGCATTTACACTGATCATGGCTGACAATCCTGATTTGCTTAAAATTATAAAACCAATAATTATCATCAAAGAACTGCCGGCAATAACCAAAAAATCATTTAATTTTTCCTTATTAACTGTCAACTGGCCATCTTTGGTGGCTGTGAAAAGATGCTGTTTTTTTTGTTCTTTTATTTTCTGATCAAAAAAAACATAATCCTCATTTACAAAAAGTTCATTTAATTTTGGCAAGGAAAAACCATCGCCTTCATACTCAACCACTATTTGATTTTTGTTAGCCGATGCTTCTACCGATCTTACTCCTTTTTCTTTTAATAATTTTTTTTCTATTATCAGTTCGCAAGAAGCGCAATGCATGCCCTGAACAAAATAAACACGTTCCCGCACGCTTGGAATTTCTGTAATATTTTTTTCTTCCGCCTCATATCCTAATTTTTTAATACTCTCTAAAATTCTATTTTTGCTTATTTTATCATCATCAAATTCCACCAAACATTCACCAGCTTGCCAATCAACATCAACGTTTTTCACCCCTGCCAAAATATCAATTTCTGTTTCAATCGTATATTTGTCATTTTGAGTATGAATTTTTTTAATTTGAAATTTTATTTTTTTAAGCATATTCTTCTTAGTTTATAGTTTATAATTTATATTTATAACCGATATCATGTGTTTATTAAACTATTAAAATAAATAAGCCACGGCCTCAATGTCTTCTACATCTAATGCCAATTGTTTATTCTGAACGGAAACGTCCGGATTGATCGGACCCGGATTACATCCGCCCTTTTCCTTGGCAATTAAATCTTTGGGGTAAGTTGTCCGGCAATTATCACACATTATTAAATCTCCCTTCTGGCTGAAACCTTTTTTGGCTCCGTAGCAAACCTCGCAAGCGTTGGCTGCCGCTCGATAAGTTCCGTCAGGCGCTTTTAACACAAAAAAATAAATGGTTTTATTTTCTTTTTTGGAAAAATAATTGAAAGCATGCATGTCACCATCATTCACTGATTCTTCGTCTATTAATAGCTCTCCGCCCTTTTCGTCTACTTTTAACCCCCTGTCTCCTAAAAAATTATCATTGATCGTTTTTGCCTTTATCGGGAGATCGTCTGTTACGACACTTGTTTTTTCAGAAGATAATTTCGCGTTATTTATTCCCTGCTCTGTCTTTTTGGTATATCCACCAAACAATAGAGAGGCGCCAATAAATAATAAAAACATCGGCATAAAAAGAGAAATTTTATTTGTCATAAGTCTATAAACCCAGCAAAAAATTTGTTGGGCAAATTATTAAATTTTAATTATCCACACCCTACTACACATTGTAGTTGAACAATAAAAATTTGTCAAATTTAAATAGAAAATTAAAAAAATAATTATTCCAAGACGCTATAAGACACCTCGCTGCACGCCATGCCTGTCGGCTGTGTATTGCCTTCATACATCTTGCATATTGATCCGTCTGATAACATTTGACACCCTTCATGCGCACTGACATGTCCGGATAAACATGACCTAACATTATGGCTGGCCAATGTTGTCTTACTGGAATAAATAAAGAAGATAAATAATAAAAAAATAAAAGACAAAAAAGAAATACTTATTAATAATCTTGGTTTTAAAATTTGTAAATTAAAATGATAATTATCATCTGTCATTCTCGCCACTCTCTCTTCGGTAATATGCCCGAAAGAAGCAATCGCCAAACCATCTTCCAGGGTTGCACTTTCTTTTAATTCTAAAATTTTATAAATCGCACCGGCCAAAAATGTTTTGTCTTCGGAGTTATCAATTGACCATTCATCCGCAGATAATTCCGAAAGCATAAAATATTCCTCAGACAAGGCCTTTAACCCCGGGACAAAAAACAAAACAGTTGCAATAATTTTAATAATAAATATTTTTATATTTTCATGAGTAATAATATGATATTGTTCATGTAGGAGAACAGCCATTAATTCTTTTTCATTTAATTTTTTGACAAATGCTGACGAAATACAAATTTTCGGCTTGATTAATCCAAAACAAAAGACAACTGGGTTGCGGTCATTAATTTCCATTATTCTTTTTTCCAAATTCAGTGAGCTGGACGCTGTCGCCAATTTTTTGGAAATAAATTTCTTTTTGTTTCGCAAATTAAAATTAATAAATCTGTTCGTTGTTCGTTTTAATTTAAATATTTTAAACAATACAAAACAAAAAGAAAATATCGCTCCCGCGCCAATTAAATACAAAGAACTAAAGATAAAAGGATGATGAGAAAAAACAAGATGATCGGTACAGCCGCAAATAGCCTTTAGTTTATCACTTAAAGAAGCTGCCACAAAAGACAATCTGTTATACAAAAGGACGCTTAAAGATGAGAAAAAAACAAAAAACAAAAAACCTATTAAAAAAATTTTATAAAATATATTATTGGTTTTTATTTTTAAATTCAACATGTATTATTTGATAATCTTTTTTAATTTATTTCTCAGTTTCTCTGATTTTTTAATATTATTGCTTTCCAAGGCATCAATAAATCCGGCCACGGCCACGTCTTCACCGAAATCATTAATTAAATTATTAAGAATTTTTTTTGAAGCTGAAGATAAAAATTGTTCTTTGTTTTGGACAGGCGCGTAAATATAAGTATCGCCATTAAATTTACGGCCTAAAATTTCCTTTTCACACAAACGCGCCATCACGGTCATGATGGTGGTATACGCTGGTTTTTTCTGCGCCTTAACTTTAATTCTGTTTAAAACATCCCGCACAGAAGCATTTTCCAGCCCCCAAACTATTTCCATTATTTTAGCTTCCAATTCACCAAAAGTATTAAATCTCTTTTTTTTCATAAATTTATAATTGCTACTATACAATGTAGTATAACATGCCCTAAAAAACCGTGCAAGCGCTTATTCCAGCTCAGCGCACATTGAATGGTTTTATCGCTCTTTCAAGGACTTCCATGTTTTGAGTAAAAGCGAGCAGGATACCGTAATTTGTAATTGGGACGCCGGCTTCTTGAACTTTGGATAAGCGTCTTAAAAATTTTTGCCGGTCAATCATGCAAGGACCGCAATGGACGATTAAGTCATATTGTTTCAAATCCTCGGTAAATGTTCGGCCGAAATTAAATTCAAAATCAATTTTTCCGCCTGTCTTTTTTTCCAAAATTTTCGGTATTTGCACGGTGCCGATGTCGTTGCATTTTCGATCATGATTGCATGCCTCAACGATCAACACTTTACTCCCATCCTTTAAATTATCAATCGCCCTCGCTCCTTCCGCCATCAATGCCAAATTCCCCATACTCATGTAATTAACCATCATAATTGAAAAAGATGTCAAAGGAATATTTTCCGGCGTCCATTTCGGGACGATATCAAAGGCCTGGCTGTCAGTGATAACAAGCTGTAATCCTTCGGAAGAATTTTTTAAAAGATTGAGTAAGTTTTGGTATTTTTTAAATTCTTCTTGAACCAAATTTTGATTGGAGTTGCGCGCTTTATTTAAATCCAACCGAAACAGTACGGGAGTCGCAAACTTTCTCAATATTCTTTCCACGGCCATGTCTTGTGGCCGAAGAAGTCTTTGAGCCGGTGTTTCTTCATCCATGGGAATAATCAAGAGAACAAAACCTTTTTTATTCACACCGGGAAGAAGGTCCTGCTCTTGATTTTCTTTTTTATAATTATTTTTTATAAAATCAACCAATTCGCGGTGATATTTTTTATTGTTAACATCAATGGCCAACACCGGCTGATTCAATTTTTGTTTTATTTTTTCTATTTGCCTCTCGGTCACTTTTTGATTATCAAATATATTAATAATAATAAAAACTTGCTTTTGATATTTTTGCGCCCGTTCAATCAATTCCGCCTCAATATCAAGTTCGCTATTATCAATATCAACCACAACCAAATTCAAGTCCGCCTCCTCTATCGCTTCAAAGGTTTTTTTTCTTTTTTTCTCTCCCAATTCGGAATGTTCATCAACTCCCGCTGTATCCAAAACTTTACAGGGTCCAAGCCCGTGAATTTCCATCAGGGCGACAACCGTATCCGTGGTTGTTCCGGGAATTTTATCCACGATAGCATAATCTTTTTGTCCGCTCAAAAGATTGAGCAAACTGGACTTGCCAGCGTTGGTTCGACCGATAATGGCGATGATGTTTCTTTCTTTTTGTTTAGACATTTTTTCTTTGGTAATAAAAAGGAGAATTTCCTTGTTCGCCGAAAACCGGTTCCAGCCCGGCTCGCTTGATTTTTCGAGTCAAACAATCAAAACATTTTTCCGCTTTTTCATCAACGCAAGGCTTATTTTCGTATAAAAGATATTTACTGCGATAATTTTTTGGGGTCACCGACGGCATGATTATATTCCCCGCAATTTGTAACACTTTTATTCTTCCCAACGGATCAAAAACATCGCAAGCTGTTGCGGCGGCGATATTTACATTCGGACGCAATATCCGCAAGACAGCTAAAAAATTTAAAAATAAATTAAAATTATGTTTTTTATTTTTACGCCACCATTGCTGAACTTCAGAATCATCGCCCAAGGGCGTATCTTTGTGAACAACATAGGGCCCTATCCCAAACATATCAAAATTATTTTCCGTAAAAAAATGCAGGTCGCTTATCAAGTCTTCCACGGTTTGGCCGGGGAGACCAATCATCACTCCTGTGCCAACTTGATAATCCAACTTTTGTAAATCTTTTAAGCATTGAAATCTTTTTTGCCACGACATTTCTTTGGGATGAAGGCGGGCGTATAATTTGGGGTCGGATGTTTCAATTCGAAGTAAATAGCGAGTAGCACCGGCTTCTTTCAACGCTTTTAAAAATTCAGAATTCTGTTCTCCACAAGAAATTGTAATTCCCATATTCGGAAAATTTCGGCGCGTCAATCGGACAATCTCCAATAAATAATTTTTGAAAGAATCGGAATTTATTTCTCCGGATTGGTACACAACCGATCCGTAATTCGCTTGATCAATAAATTTCAAACACTTTAAAATTTCTTCGATGCCCATTTCAAATCTTTCTGTTTTTTTATTTTCCCTTCTGATTCCGCAATAAGAACAATCATTCCGACAAATATTGGAAAATTCAATCAAGCCGCGAAACCAAACGCGCTTCTCAAAATTTTTTTCTTTTATGTTGCGGGCTTCTTGAAAAAGATTCTGCTGGTTCTCGCCTTCGGCCAAAAGCCAACTTTTTATTTGGCTGTCTTCATACATACAAATCTCTTTCTCCGGCGCAAATTTTTTTATAATAATCTTCCAACAGTGCCGTCAAATTTTGCGGATAAATTTCCGGAGTCTTATTTTTAATTTCTTCAATTTCTTTCTTGATAACGTTTTCCGCGATTTTTTTGGTTTCTTCGCTTGCAAAATCATCCAACCATTCACGAAAAGTTAATATGGCATTAATTTTACAAAATACGGCTTCTTTGCCGCAACGAAGCAGTCCCATAATTTTTTCTCCTGTTCTCCCACACCGATATCCCGCTGTGCAAAATGAAGTAATAATTCCTTTTTCAGCCAAATCTCTTACCAAATCATCAAGACTCTCCGTGTTGCGTAAAAGAAATTGTTGTTTTTCAAGTTTTTGATTATTGTCGTTTTCCAAATAAGCGCCAATACCTATTTTTGTTGAAGCGTCGGTCTGCGTACAGCCCAAATCTATTGCTTTTTCTCTGATTTCTTTCGGTTCTCTCGCCGTAATAATCATTCCCGTGTAAGGAACTGCCAAACGAATGACAGTAATCAATTTCAAAAAATCTTCATCCGAAACTTTATATTCGGTCTCTTGAATCAATGGGGCGTTTTGCGCCAGCTGCAGACGGGGAAAAGAAATCGTATGAGGACCAATACCGTTAAATCTTTTTTCCAATTCTATCGTGTGATATTGCAAACCCATGACTTCAAAGCGCCAATCATAAAGCCCGAAAAGCGCGCCTATGGCCACGTCATCAATTCCGGCCTCAAGGGCGCGATGCATGCAGTTCAGCCTCCATTGATAGTCGCTTTTTCTGCTTCCTTTGGGATGCACTTTCGCGTAAGTTTTATGATGATAAGTTTCTTGAAAAACTTGATAAGTGCCGATGCCGGCTTCTTTTATTTTTTTCAAATCTTCAACCGACATCGGAGCGGCATTAACATTTACTCTTCTAACCCGATTAATCCCTTTTTCTTTTTTTATTTCTATCTGATAAATAGCCTTGATGGTTTCAGCAATGTAATCAGCGTTTGACAATGGACTTTCTCCATAAACGACAATCAATCTCTTGTGCCCAATCTGGCCAACAAGAATCTCGGCTTCTTTTTTGACTTCATCAATTGTAAGTCGGCGCCTTTCTTCTTCTGAATTTTCTTTGCGGAACCCACAATAAAGACAACTATTAAGACAATAATTGCTGCAATACAAAGGAGCAAAGGTTACAATTCTATTGTCGTAAACTTTCTTTTTTATTTCTTTCGCGGCGAATTTCATTTCTTGCCATAATTTTTCATCTTGCACGTTTAATAAAATCGCCACTTCTTCCGGCTGTAAAGTCTGAATATTTAATGATTTTTGAATTATTCTTCGCACTTCCGAGTTCAATGGATTTTGATGCATTTTCAATTGACTCCAAATTTTTTCATCATCAATAAAATCTTCGGCTTGATTATGAAACAATTTATTTTCTACGCCTTTATTCATATTCGCATGGACTAAAAAACATCTTTAAAATGAGTGTATTTTTTGGTGCGCCCAGCAGGATTTGAACCTGCGACCGTTTGCTTAAGAGGCAACTGCTCTACCAGCTGAGCTATGAGCGCTTAATAACTTTTAACTATTAACATTTAACTATTAACGATTAATTGTTAAAAGTTAATTGTTAACTGTTGCAAGTGGCTGGGGAGAGGCTTGAACTCTCGACCTTAGCGTTATGAGTGCTACGCTCTAACCAACTGAGCTACCCAGCCGTTAATAACCATCAACATTTAACAGTTAACTTTTAACTTTTTTATAAAACCTCCCAATTGCTTCACTATCTCTTCCGAAAAAGCTAATAAACCATCAAACTCTTTCTTGTCAATCTTTTTTAAATTATAAAGTATATCTGTACAAGCCACCACTTCATTTACGGATCCGATCGCTATTTCTAAAAATCTAGCGAATTCTTTATCAGACTTTTTCGCCGACCCTTCTGCAATATTTAGAATAACCGATAACGCCGCCCGTCTAATCTGGTCCTTAAAAGCATGGCTATGTACTTTTTCGGAAATAATAATTATCTTATTCAAATATTGTTTTGCATCATTATATACTTTAAATTCCAAAAAACGAAAAGTCTTCATTAAAAAATAGTTAATTGTTAAAGGTTAATTGTTAATTGTTGAAGTGCACCCGGCAGGATTTGAACCCGCAACCTCTTGGTCCGAAGCCAAGCGCTCTATCCAGTTGAGCTACAAGTGCTTATGAATATTAGAAAAACCCTTATCGGGTCTATGAACAAATTAACATAACTTACTAAAAAAATCAAGTGTTTTTGCCCTGTTTACTTAATATTAAATAATAGTTATATTCATCTTTATAAATCTTCTTTATATTCAATCCAGCTTTTTTACAAATATCTTTCAATTCTCGTTTAGTAAAAACATGGTAATATCTCTTTACGGAATTATTCCAGTCAAACAAAATATCGCCAAAATCCATATTGTTTTTTTTGATAATCTTCAAAAGAAAAAATTTAAAAACAAGTTTACAAAATTTGACATGCGGCCACATATTCCAAACCGTAATTAATATTTCACCGTCTGGTTTTATTTTATTTTTAAGCTGGCGCAAAACATCAATCCGTAATTTTTTTCCAGGAATGTGGTGAAGCGCGGCCACGCAAAAAACATAATCAAAATTAATTTGCGGGATTTTCCCGAGTTCCAGAATATCGCCCTGAATAAATTCACGATCAGGATAAAGTTCTCGCGCTTTCTCCAATAATTTTTCGTTTTGATCAACCCCCAAATATTTAATTTTTTTATTGCCAAACGCTTTTAAAATCCGCCCGTTTCCGCAACCAGCATCCAATACTACCTCACCATCTTCAACAAATTGAACATATTTTACCAACTCGCCCCACAAGGGCATTGGATTTCTTTTTCTGGTCTCGCTAAAATCCGTCGCAATTTCATCATAATTGCGTTTCACTAAATTTAATAAATTATTTTGAGTTTGGTTATTCATAATAATGACGCCGGTCTACAAATAAATATTTATTATGTTTTAGATAAACATATATCACAACTACCACATTCTTCAAAATCTTTATCGCCGAAATAATTAAGAATATATTTTTGTCGGCAATCGGAGCTGTAAATATAATCCTCTATCTGATCCAATTTTTTATACGCGTTGGCGAGTTTTTCTTTTAAAAATTTTCGGTCAATATCGATACTGTCTTCGTCAACTCTCTTCAAAATTTTTATTTCCGTGCCTTTGAAGGGCGGACGATATTCCACGTGGCCATCATCAGCCAAGCCACGAACAAGCATGGAAAGCGATTCTTTTTTTATTTCCAAAATCGCGGCCGTCTCTTCCAGGTTTATGTCCCACCCGCTTTCAATTTCTTTCTTGAATTTTTCATAAAGTTTGGAAAAATTTTCAATCTGTTTCTTTTTTCGGCTGGAAAAACTTTTTATGATTTCTTCATAACTATTATTCAATTTCAGATAAGCGTTCATATTTTTCTCTTTGGCGCGCGCGATTAATCCGGCTTTCTCCAAAACCTTAAGACAAGTGCCGATGGCCATGTCCGGCGCGTTTTCCGATAATATTTCCATCAAATCCGCGTAAGTGAAAGATACTCGTTCTGATTCATAACTTAATAAAATGTCATAAATTTTGCAAATCATTTCCACGGGGGGATTATCGCCTTTAATAAAAAATTCATGCAAAAAACGATCGCGTGAATTATAGAGAAGCAAACAAAAACTTTTCAATCCATCTCGTCCGGCGCGTCCAGCCTCTTGATAATACGCTTCAACGGTACCAGGCATGTCATAGTGAACCACAAATCTGATATTTGATTTATCAATACCGAGTCCAAACGCGTTGGTGGCAATAATAACTTTTACTTTACCACTCATGAAATTATCCTGCACCCATTTGCGGTCGGATTGATCCAAACCGGCGTGATACACAGCCGCCTCAATGCCATTATCAAGCAAAAACTGCAAAAGATCATCCGCTCTTTTTCGCGTGCCAATGTATATGATTCCCGACTCGTCCGGAAGACTGGAAACAGCATCCAAAACGATTTGCGGTTTTTGGGATTCACTTGCCCTTACAACGCCAAATTGCAAATTCGGACGTGCAAAACCGGTGATAACAACCTCCGGATCATTAAGTCCAAGCTGTTTGATAATATCTTTTTTCACTTCCGGCGTGGCTGTGGCTGTAAACGCCGCGACTATCGGGTTTCCTAAAAATTTTATAGCCTCGCTCAAGCGCGTATAACTTGGGCGAAAATCATGACCCCATTGACTGATGCAATGCGCTTCGTCAACGGCAAACAAGCTTACTTTAATATTTTTTAAAATATTTAAAAATTCTTGGCTGTAAAATCTTTCCGGCGCGATATATAAAAGTTTATAGACTCCACGCGCCACTTCTCCCAGACGCTTGTTCGTTTCGGCCGGCATAATGGAAGAATTTATGAACGTTGCCGGAATACCAATTTTTTCCAAACTGTCCACTTGGTCTTTCATAAGAGAAATGAGCGGAGAAATCACGATAGTCACGCCATCTAAAACCAAAGCCGGCAACTGAAAACACAAAGATTTTCCGCCACCTGTGGGCATAATAACCACAGAAGATTTTCCAGCCAATATATTGTCAATTACTTTTTCTTGACCAGGCCGAAACGATTTAAAGCCATAGTGGATTTTTAATAAATCCATTATGGCAATTTTTTTATTTTTAATAGGGTTCATTTTACTTTTTTATTTAATGCCTCTTTTTGTACAATTTCAAACAATTTTCAAAAAGTATAGCGATGGTCATTGGACCGACTCCGCCAGGAACAGGCGTGATATATGAAGCTTTATTTTTTACGTCTTCAAAATCAACGTCACCAAAAACTTTTTTCTTTTCCTTAACTATTCCAACATCAATTATCACCGCGCCTTTTTTGACCATTTCTTTTTTAATAAATCTTGGCTTGCCTATTGCCGTAATCAGAATGTCCGCCCCTTTTGTCTCTGCCATAAAATTTTTATCTTGAGCATGAACGATGTTTATTTTTGCGCCGCGATATCCAAAGATTTGAGACAATGTTTTTCCAAAAATATCCGAATTACATAAAACACAAACAGTTTTTCCCTTCAGGTCATATTTAATATCTGCCAATATTTTTAAAACCGCTCCGGCCACCGGCGGCAAGGCGCGATTTTGATCTTTGCCAGTTTGCAAAGTTTCCAAATTTTTCGGATGAAAACAATCTGCGTCTTTTTTCGAATCAATGGCGCTGATTATTTTATCCGTATCAAGCCCTTCCGGCAAAGGTAGCTGAACCAATATGCCATCAACGCAATCGTCTTTATTTAAAAAATCTATTATTTCCAATAATTCTTGTTCAGAAATATTTTTCGCGCATTTATACAGATGCGTATCTATGCCGACTTTTTTTGCCTCTCTTTCTTTTAATTTCACATACAAAACAGAATCTTCGCGTTCGCCAATCAAAACAATAGCCAAGTTCGGTCGCAGGCCTTTCATCTCGTATATTTCTTTGGCTACTTTATCTTTTATTTCTTCGGCTAGCTTGGTGCCGTTGATTGTTTGAGACATAAATTTAACAAATATTCAACATTCGTTATATTGGAAACTCCTGACACATCACCTCCACGTCTTTCTTAATGGTTTCTAAAATTTCAACATTATCTTTATTGTTAATCGCGGCATCAATCCAGCTAACCACGCGTTTAGCTTCATTTTCTTTCATTCCTCTTGTAGTCATGGCCGGTGAACCGAAACGTACTCCGGACGGATTCATGGGAGGATTCGGGTCGTTCGGAATTGTGGAGCGACTCACGGATATGCCAATATGATCCAAAATAACTTCCGCTTCTTTACCGCTTATTTCTTTACTGCTCATATCAACAACCATCAAATGATTATCAGTGCCATCAGATATAACTTTATATCCTTTAGAAACAAATTCTTCTGCCATTACGCGCGCGTTTTTCATCACTTGTTGCGCGTATATTTTAAATTCCGGACGAAGCGCCTCGCCAAAAGCCACGGCTTTGGCGGCTGTGATGTGATCGTGCGGACCCCCTTGCGTTCCAGGAAACACGGCTCGGTCAATCGCTTTCGCGTGTTCTTCTTTGCACATAATCATCCCCCCTCTCGGACCGCGCAAAGTTTTGTGAGTGGTAGTGGAGACAACATCAAAAATCGGCACAGGATTATTCATTTCTCCGGCCGCAATCAGCCCTGCCGTGTGTGCGATATCGGCAAAAGAATACGCGCCGACTTTATCGGCAATTTTTTTGAATCTCTCCCAGTCCATTTCGCGCGAATACGCGCTAAAACCGGCTGTAATCATTTTTGGTTTTTCTCGCAAAGCGATTTTTTCCACTTCGTCCATGTCAATTCGCCCGGTCTCGGCATCCACTTCATATTGAACAAAATCATAAAGCATGCCGGAAAAATTGACTTTATGCCCATGCGATAAGTGTCCACCATGGTCAAGCTTGAGTCCCAATACTTTGTCACCCGGCTTTAAAAAAGCCATGTAGACAGCGGCATTTGCCGGCGAGCCGGAAAGAGGCTGGACATTGACGTGCTCGGCATTAAAAAGTTTTTTGGCGCGCTCAATTGCCACATTCTCCGCATCGTCAATATACGCATTTCCGCCATAATATCTTTTTCCCGGATAACCCTCGCTGTATTTATTGGTTAAAACAGAAGCCATTGTTTCCATAACAGCCTTGGAAACATAATTCTCGGAAGCAATAAGTTCCAGTTCGTTTGCCTGTCTTTTTTCTTCCGCTAAAATTATTTTATAAATTTCTTGATCTTGTTTTGATAAATTTTTATAATCCATATCATCGTAGTCTAAAGTCGAAAGTCAAAAGTCTAAAGACTGATGGCTGACGGCTTTAATATTTAATATACTATATAAATTTTTCCTTAATGCCTTAATTTTATGTTAAATGAACGCTTTTGTCAAAAAGAAAAAGGCCTTGAAATTCAAGGCCGATTTTACACAACTTTGCTCTATTGAATATAAATTCTCAAATGTGGTACCCAGTTGATAGAACTGCTGTATTTTAAACCTTTGCTCTGTAAAACTTTTTTCAAGGCGAAAATCTCGCCAGGATATAAAGAAAATGAATATGCCGCTGGAAAAGGATTCTGCTTACGGATAAATGTGATTCCGTCATCTCTTATTTTCACTTCCGCTTCTCCCAAAACAAGCTCGTCTCCAAAGACTAAACAAAATAAACTTGATTCCAAATCGCCGCCACTGCGCAATTCAAGGCCGTGAATTTCTTTTTTCTTATCCCGCAACAATTTGAGGGTTATGTTTGTCTCCTTCATTTTATTGCCCTCTCGCAACTGGCAACTTGGAACAAATCAGGTCAACAATATCTCCTACTGTTTCTATCTTATCAACTTCTTCGTCTTCCAGTACAATGTCAAATTCATCCTCTATATACATCACCACTTCAATAATATACATGGAGTCTATTTCTAAATTGTTAATTTTGGCGCTTTCTATAATTTTGCCTTCTGTAATAAAAAAATCGCGGATTTTCAACACCTCAACTATCGTCTTTTTTACTTTCAAAAGAATTTCATCCCTGTCCACGTTGTGCTCCTTTTTTAGTTTTAAAATGAACAACGAGTTTTATATAATTATATAAAATATAACCATATCACATATTATACAATTATTCATTAAAGGTCAAGGTCTGTTAAACATTTAGTCTATTTCTTTTATCATATACCCTCTTTTTGATTTATATCCCGATTTTCTATAATATTCGCGAACGCCAACGCCGGCGATAACTACGATGTTTTTAAATCCATTCGCGCGCGCTTGTTTTTCAGCTTCCGCCATTAACTTGCGCCCCAAGCCGGAATGCTGGACTTTCTTTTTGTCCCCGACCGGCACAAGCTCTCCGTAAACATGCAATTCGCGAATCATAGCCGAGTTGTTTAAAAATTTAAACTCTTTTGATTTTATTTTTTCTTTTCCGTCAGGGATTCTTAATCTGCAAAATCCATACAAAATTTTTCCGTCTCGCGATTCATAGCTCAAAAAATATTCTTTACCACCCACGACGCTATATTCAATAATTGATAATTTGGAATTGGCAATCGCCCGACTTTCGACTTTCGACTTTTGACTTTCGACTTGTTGTCGGCAGCGAATGCATTCGCATTTTACGCCACGGTTGCGCATCATCTGTCTAAGATTTGTTACTGTGTTCCCGGCCTCAATTGATTCAGCTGGAATATCGCGAATCAATCTGATGATACGCACGTATCGTGGCACAACCGCTTTGCATTTTATAATTAAGTTCTCTAAATTTTTATCAGAATACGGTTTGTATTTTCCTGTCCGCCACCATTTATAAAGCAAACTTCCACGAGTCACGACCGTGGGATAAAATTTGATTTGATCCGGCTGAAATCTTTCATCGCTGAAAAGCTGTTTGAACATTTTTAAATCTTTGGCCGGGCTTGAGCCGGGAAGTCCTGGCATAATGTGATAGGTTATTTTAAATCCGAAATTACGCAAAAGCGCCGTGGCTTCAACAATTTTTTGCACGCCATGACCGCGTTTATTTAATTTTAATATTTTATCATCAATCGCTTGCACGCCAATCTCCACGCGCGTACAGCCAAGTTCGCGCATTTCAATCAATTCTTTCTCGCTGATATAATCCGGCCGCGTCTCAAACGTGATGCCGATAATTTTATATTTTGCAGTTTCATTTTTCTTCTGCTCTTTAATTAATTCCTTTTGTAAAACGGAAAAATTCCTGGCTTCGTGTATGGGCGGGCACAAGGCTCCGCCCCTACCGACCGACTGACGGCCAAACTCGTTTGCGGCACGAAAACAATTCGCCATGTACCAATATTTGTATTTGATAGGCAAAACGCTCCATGTTCCACCGATAACAATGAGTTCAATTTTTTCCGGCTTGTGCCCATTGGCGATCAAAGCTCTCAGTCTATCTTGCACCTGAATGTATGGGTCATATTTACAGCGGATGGCACGCATGACGGCCGGTTCATTGGAAAGATAGCTTTGCGGAACGTTTTTTTCAGACGGACAAAACGCGCATTCTCCCGGGCATGCGTATGGCTTGGTCAAAACAGCGACCGGCGCGATTCCGGACATGGTTCGCACAGCCCTTCTTTTTAACAACGTTAATAATCCCCTTCCTTTCAAAGAAGTTTTTGAACTATTTAATTCTTTTATAATTTCCGCGTTGGAAAAAATTT
>JBDRDI010000011.1:0-2060 GCA_043820875.1 bacterium | reverse complement strand
GTTTTCCCAAAGATGTGCGCGCTTTGCATAATATATCATCAAATCAAGATTATAAATTTAAATTATTAAAAGCAGTCATAGAAGTGAATAATCAACAGCGTTTTTTAGCTCTCAAAAAAATTAAACAAGCGCTTGGAAATCAAATTAAAAATAAATTGATTGGAGTGCTGGGGCTGGCATTTAAGCCAAACACTGATGATACGCGCGAATCAGCAAGCATTTTTATCATTAAAGAATTATTAAAAAAAGGGGCTTATGTGCAGGCTTTTGATCCGCAGGCGACCAAAAACGCACAGAGCGATTTGCGCAGTGTGAAAAATCGCCAGAATTTTAAAATCAGCAAAGACGCAATGTCAGCAGTTAAAAATTGCGATTTAGTATTTTTAGCCACTGATTGGCCGGAATTTTTGAGTTTGGATTGGACAGAGGTTAAAGAACTAATGAAAGGAAATATTGTTATTGATGGGCGGAATGTTTTGGATCGCGGTAAGATAGAGAAGGCGGGGTTGAAGTATGAGGGGTTTGGGGTAGCGTAAAATTTTTAATTTTTAATTTTTAAACAATTTTCAATTTCTAATTTAGAAGGGTATTTATTCCCGGATACTTATCGGATTTATGAGGATTCGGAAGCTGGAGAAATTATCAAAAAGATTCTGGATAATTTTGAGCAAAAAATAACTCCAGATTTATTGGCCGATATTGAGCGCCAAAATCGAACTTTGGGAGATGTAATTATTATGGCGTCCATTTTAGAATGTGAGGAAAAGTATTTAAAATAATTGACCCGGCTTTGTTATTAATGTTTTATTTTATTAAATGCGTTTACAGCCAAAAACCAAAAAAATTCCATCAATTTGGGATTATGATGTAAGTTCTATTGATTTATCCAAGTCCGCAATCGTTAAGTGGTATCTTAAGCGACGGATTGATTATTGCGATTGGAAAGGCATGGAATATCATTTGCTTAAAAAATATCTGCCAAAATTAGATATTGATTTAACAATAAAAGAGATTTTAATGGAATTTGTGAAAAATTATGAAAAAGGAAATATTAAATAAATTTCAAAAAGAAATTTTGCTGGCTGTTGCCGAATTAGAATTAGGCAAATTATATGTTTGGACCGGCGGCACGGCTTTAGCTTACGAATTTCATCATCGGCTTTCTGAAGATCTTGATTTTTTTAGTTTGGATTTATATCCGGACGAATTTATTTTAGCCGAGGTTAATAAAATTAGAAAAAAATTGAAAATATCAGGAGTAAAAAATTTGCTAAATAAGAATAGAAATTTATTTGAATTGCAAAGAGGCGCCCAAATTTTAAAATTGGAATTTGTTTATTTTCCTTTTGCCAATCTTAAACAGCCGCAAAAAATTAAAGAATTTAATCTAATGGCCAGCTCGGCGCTGGATTTGGCAGTTAATAAATTATTTGCTTTATACGAGCGCGCCGAGGCAAAAGATATTTTTGATTTGTATTTTTTGTTTAGAGAAAAAAAATACCTGCTTGATTTTTTAATTAAAAATATTCAGAAAAAGTTTGGCGTAAAGATTGATAAGACCAATTTATATAAACAAGCTAAAAAGGCGTTGGATCATTTGTCTGTTTTAAAACCGTTTTTGATTAAGCAAGTCAGTTTTGACAAGATAAACATGGAAATTAATCAAAAATTTCAAGCAAATAATAATAAGTTTTTAAAAAGTTTGCTGGCGTTTTAAGAAGTTTTTTGACTTAATTTCTATCAACAAAACCTATGAACAATAACCAAACGCAACCAACAAATCCAAGTCCAACTAATCCGCCAACTCAATCAATAAAAAGCCGCAACTTAAATCCCAAGTTGGTTTTCGCGGTTTTATTGATATTGCTAATCGGCGTTGGCGGATTTTTTGTTTGGCAAAATTATCAAATTGTCACTTGTGATCAATGTCTTGATATCAAAGTTCAACCAGATTATTCCCAAGAAATTTTGACACAATCAGACAAACAAAACTCACCTCCTTTATCCGAACAGACCATTATCAACACCCCCCAACAAGCCATAGATTTAATCGCCAAAAA
>JBDRDI010000010.1:0-4608 GCA_043820875.1 bacterium | reverse complement strand
AGTTTTAAAATTTTAATTGAAATTTGTAAAGACATTTTGTATTTTCCAATTTGGTGGTACACGGTTGGGCTGCTTAATTTTGTGAAAAAAAATTTAATGTTTCTTGCCAACAGGCAAAAATCATTGGCTCTTTTGGTCTGGATAAAAAATATTTATAAGCCCATGTACGGTCAAAATGATTGGCAGGGGGTGTTGATTAGCATAGTCATGCGTATTATTCAAATAATATTCAGAAGCGTGATTATGTTTTTTTATACGATACTTTCTCTTATATCTGTAATCGTTTGGATCATTTTGCCACTCTTTATTTTTTATGAAATAATTTTACAAATAACGCCATTGCAATTCGGAGTAATATGACAGAGAAAAACACTTCACAATATATAATCTGTCCAACCTGCGAAGGAACAGGAAAAAATAAAGATGGATTTTCTTGCCAAAATTGCGGTAGTCTTAGTTTGGGCGCGTTTTTTTACGGCCAATTTTTATATTGGGGCTTGCGTCTTGGGAAGACTGCTATCCAGATGGATAAATTAAGAAAGAAATTTCACAAGGCGCTCAAAATTACCTCGCATATTATTTTTTCTTTCGGACTTGTTTCGTTGGGATATTGGTTTTATGGCGTTATCGCGAACAATTTAACATCACCGCTTGAAATGCCTCCAAGCGAGCTTAAAATCTGGTTTGAATCTTTTTTCTTTTGGAAATATAAAAGTATTTTTCTTTTTATATTTTGGATTAGCGCTTATGCTGGTTTGTTTATTATTTATCAAAAAAGCGAAGAAAAAAAGAAAAAATCCAAAATAAAAAAAGTAAATTACGAAGAGCGGATCGGTCGGCCGAGTTTGCCGAACAATTGGGAAGAATTAAAAAAGCAAAATCTTGACTTTAAAATAGACGTTGTCAGTGGTTTTTCAGATGAGGCCATGACAGTTGTTGAACAGGCGTATTCGCTTGCTGACAGACTGGATCATTCTGCTGTTGAGCCTCTTCATTTGTTTTTTTGTTCTTTGGAGGACAAGCAAACGGCGGCGATATTTTCTCGTTTGGATATAAATGCCGAAAAACTTTTGGAAATGTTTAAACATCAATTCGCAAAAATAGAAAAAAAGAAAGGACCTGTCAATTTTTCCAATGAAGCGAAAGAAGCTCTTGTTGATGCCTATATTCAATCTTGCGAACTGGGTCAAAAAACAGTTTCGCCAAAGAATTTTTTGATATCTTGCGCGAACCACCAAGAGATTATCAAAGAAATATTGCACGAACTGAATATAACGCGAGCGAAAATTTTTAACGTGATTTTGTGGTTTATAATCAACGAACGTTTGGTGGAAGATTACCGAGCGTATAAAAAAGCGGCAGGGTTCAAACCTGGCCGAACCATGGATCGTGCTTATACGGCGGTAGCCACGCCGACTCTCAACGGTTATGCTTATGACCTGACTCTGGCGGCAAAATGGGGGAAGTTGGATTATTGTGTGTCGAGAGAAAAGGAAATAAAAAATATTTTTCAAGCGATCCAAAGCGGTCATAACGGTGTGATATTGGTTGGATTGCCGGGCGTTGGAAAAGAAACCGTTGTAGACGGCATAGCAGAACTTATGGTGATGGAAGATGTTCCAAAATATTTTCAAGATAAACGGCTTGTGGAACTGGACGCGGCGCGATTAATCAGCGGAGCCGAACCTTCAGTCGTGCAGGGGCGCCTGCTGGCTATTGTTGATGAGATAGCTCGTGCCGGAAATATTGTTTTATATATTAAAAATATTGAAAAAATTTCTGGCATATCAAGTGGCGGAGAAGAGAGCTTGGATTTGTCAGACGTTCTTGTTTCTGCAATTGAAAGAAAAGTTTTATTCTGTTTGGCTTCCGCCACGGAAGAAAATTATTCGAAATATATTGAAAATAGGTCGCTGGGCGCGTGTTTGGCAAAAATAAAAATAGCGGAGCCGGACGGCAATCAAGCTATTCAAATTATTGAAAGTAAAATTGCTTATTATGAGGGGCTTTATCAGGTTTATTTTTCATATCATGCCATTGAGGAAGTGGTTAATTTGTCAAAAAAATATATTCACGAACAATATCTTCCCGAGAAAGCGATTTCTATTTTGGAAACAGTGGCGGCGCGAACCGCTAAAGTAAAAGGAAAAAATTCTATTGTTTCCAAAGATGATATTGCCGCGGCTGTGGGCGAAATTACAGGCATTCCAGTCACCAAAGTGACAGCAAATGAAGGAAAAGCCCTTTTAAATTTGGAAGATAAAATTTATGAACGCATGGTTGGGCAAAACGAAGCCGTGAATATGGTGGCCGCTTCTTTGCGTCGCGCGCGGACGGAAATGCGTGAGGGAAAACGACCGATTGCGAACTTTTTATTCCTTGGACCGACAGGAGTTGGAAAGACCGAATTGTCCAAGATTATTTCCGAAGTTTATTTTGGAAACGAAAAAAACATGATTAGACTTGATATGAGTGAATATCAAAATAAAGAAGCGTTGGAAAAGATGATTGGCGGTTCAAACGGCGAGAAAGGATATCTTACCGAGGCCGTGCATCGCGCGCCATTCTCCTTGGTTTTACTTGATGAAATTGAAAAAGCGCATCCTGATATTTTGAATTTATTTTTGCAAGTCATGGATGACGGCCGTCTTACTGACGGTCAAGGACGCACTGTTGATTTTACAAATTGCATTATTATTGCCACGTCCAACGTCGGTTCGGTTTATATTCAAGAGCAAGTTCGTGCCGGAACAGACATAAAGGAGATAAGAAAAGTGCTGGTGGAAGAAAAACTTAATCAAATTTTACGTCCGGAACTTATCAATCGTTTTGACGGCGTGATTGTTTTTGAACCGCTCAGTATGGAAAACGTCGTTCAAATCACAAAACTGATGTTGAACGGAATCGCCAAAATGTTAAAAGCCAAGGGGATTGAGTTTGAAGTGGAAGAAAATGGAGTGCGCATTTTGGCCCAGCAGGGTTTTGATCCGAAATTCGGCGCTCGACCTTTGAGGAGATTATTGCAGGAAAAAATTGAAGATCAAATCGCCAATAAAATTTTAGCCAATGAATTGGTAAGAAGAGATACGGTAGTGATAGATGATAACGCGCAAGTGACAGTAAAAAAGGGTGAAGAACTTTAAAAGAAAAGAGGCGCGTAAGTAAAAATCCACGCGCCTTTGATGTTTTACGATTTTGAAAGAGCCTTCAATTTACTTTTTCAAGGCTATTTTCGACTTGGCGATATACTCTTACTTTTTTGCGGTGTTTGATATCCGCGACGCCTTTCTTTTTTTGCCAAGCTATTTCCTTGCTAAAAAAAGTTTCTTCCGGCATAAGACGAAACTCACAACCGTTTCTTTTCAGGGCTTGCATTTCTTCCGAACTCTCAAGCATACATAGTAATTCCGGGTTGAAAGTTTTCCCCTTGAAGAGTATAAATACTGTAGAGACCTGTGGCATTCTGTTTCTTCTCCCGCTGTTTTAGGTTGATGTTTAGAGTGTAATACATAAACATAATTTAGTCAAGATGAATTACTATTTTTTTATTTTTTTCTGTTCAGCGCTTTTATCAGCAATATTAACTATTGTCGTTAAATTTGTAGCATTGAAGTTTAATATTGTTGACGAGCCGAATACAGAAAGAAAAATACATCAAGAAAAAATGCCTCTTCTCGGAGGCGTAGCTGTTTTTTTGTCTTTTTTTATTATTTTATTTTTCGCCAAAGAAAAATTGCTTGTTGGTAATTTGGAGTCAAGTCATTGGATCTTTTTTTTCGTTGGCGCTTGTTTTTTAATGGTTGGCGGATTTTTGGATGATAAATATAAATTAAAACCGTCGCAACAAATTATTTGGCCGGTTCTCGCGTCTTTTGCTGTCGTTTTGGGAGGAGTGAGTATCGAAAAAATAACCAATCCTTTTGGCGGATATATTTTTTTAAATTCTTTCGGTTTTTATTTGTTTAATCTTTCAGGTTTGGTTATCGTTTTTTGGCTGATGGGCATGATGTACACTACAAAACTTTTGGACGGCATTGACGGTCTGGTTGCGGGAGTTGTTGCTATCGGCGGTTTTGTAATTTTCATTTTTACTATGGCCACAAAATATTATCAACCGGATGTGGGTTTGGCCGCTTTGATTTTGGCTGCGAGTTGTTTTGGTTTTTTAATATTTAACTGGTACCCGGCAAAAATATTTTTGGGCGAAGGAGGGTCTCTTTTTTTAGGCTACGCTCTGGGCACGCTCGCCATTATTTCCGGCGGCAAAATTGCCATCGCTCTTCTGGTGATGGGTATTCCAATTATGGATGTTTTTTGGACCATAGCGCGCCGTATAAGAGAAGGAAAAAATCCTTTCAAATTCGCGGATCGGAAGCACTTGCATTATCGTCTTTTGGATTTCGGACTTTCACAAAGAAAAGTTGTTTTAATATTTTATTGTTTATCTTTGTTCTTCGGATTAAGCGCTTTGTTTTTGCAAAGCAGAGGAAAAGTTTTTGCGCTTGGCATCTTGGTTTTGATAATGCTCAGCACGGTGGCTCGGTTTGGGAGGAAATAAGTTGAATAATTATTTATGAAAAAAATTCTTCTCCATATTTGTTGCGCCGG
>JBDRDI010000009.1:0-2859 GCA_043820875.1 bacterium | reverse complement strand
ACGCCGAAAGAGCAAAAATTGACGAAATAATTGAAAAAGCAATTCGCTAAAAGTTATAAAAAATAATTAAACAATAAAATTATGGCAAAAGTTGACCAGCCAATTAAAGAGTTTTGGGAGTCAGATAAAAAATCTTCTGATTTAGAAATTTCCAAGAGAAAGCTCGGGAAAATTCCCCCTACGCACATTGTTAGATTTAAAGGTAAAGTTCAAAAGAACAAAATGTCCAAGCGTTAAGAATTGCAAAATTTTATAAGATTTGTTATACTACCGATATATGGCAAAAATAACTACTAGAACCCCAGTATTTTTTATAGCAACTAAGACCAAAAAAGAGCCGGTCGTGGTTAATTTTTATACTAAAAAAGGTGAGCCGGTCGTATTTAATGCTGTCGAAAAAGTGAAAACCAAGGAGGGTGTTCATTTTTACGCAAAGACCGCCAAAAAATAATGTCGAAGAAATTGAACATTACTGCGATAGATTTTGATTTTGGAATCGGCGATATTATTCCAGCAACGCAGGAAGCATACATCGGTGGCCAATTTGTGGGAGCGATAAGAAAAACTGAAAAAGATTCTCTTTCAGTTTTCAAAAGTACGGTTGGCGCTGATCTAGACGTTCGTTTGGCGCAAAACGAAAATTTCCCCAGCGATGGGGAGATTTTCGTTTTTATCGTTCAATATTTCGTTGCTGAATCAGAGTATCAACGTCGTGATATAGACAATATAGCAAAGACTATTCTTGATATTTTGAAAAAAAGATTTTATCGTGATGACAGTCAAGTGAAAACTCTGCTTGTCGGCAAAAAAATAGAAAAGCGGGTGCCACAAAATTTTGCATATATCGCGATTAAAAAATTAAGCGCGACCCAAGACATAGACGCCCTTAAGATTTCGGGATTAGAGCGTTCGGTTACCATGTTTCAGGAACTCAAAAGTAGGGGGGTATTATAAAATTAAAATCCGTTGAAGTCAGACTTCAGCAAGTCGCTTGCTTGTCCGCCTCTGGCGGGAATAAATCGCGACAAGCTCCCTTCAATCTAAACAATAACATCCTTATAAACTTGAGAATATGAGAATGTTATGTCGCGCTGTATGGTCTAATTCGCGCGAATAGGTAAATACAATAAAATACAAAAAAATGAAAAAACAAACTGGTTTTGACAAGGTTTTGCAATTTAAGATTACTCTTAATGACAGCTCGCCGCGGATATGGCGGCGGATTTTGGTTCCTGCCAGCTATACTTTTTTTGATTTGCATTGCGCCATTCAAAACGCGATGGGCTGGATTGACAGCCATTTGCATGGTTTTCGCTTTGTAAATAAGAAAAATAACTATCGAACAATAAACATTGGATTTCCTTTGCCTGACGACGATGTTGAGTATATGGATAGATTAATAGACGAAAGAACGGCAAAGATTGCTGATTATTTCAGTAAAATTTCCAAGCAATGCGTTTATGAATATGATTTTGGCGATGGCTGGGAGCATGCAATTATTTTTGAGCGCGTTTTGCCGCGGGATTCCAAGTTGATCTATCCGCAATGCGTAGCCGGCGAAAATGCCTGCCCGCCTGAAGATTGCGGCGGTGTCTGGGGTTATGAAGATTTGCAAAAGATTCTGAAAAATCCTCGGCGCAAAGAGCACAAAGATATGCTTGATTGGCTTGGTCTTGACGATCCGAAAGATTTTGATTCGCATGAATTTGATCCAAAAGAGATATATTTTGAAAATCCTAAAAAACGGCTTGCCGCCTGGAGCAAGGGATTTAGGATGTGAATGAGAAAAGTCGTCCGAGGTCGTCATTTAATCTCAGTCCTCATCGCTTCGTATACAGTACAGGAGATTAACGATCTCCTGTTATTTTTTGCTTGATTTCTTCCGATTTTTACATTATTATGAAGTTAAAGAGGATTTTAAATCCACCCTAGCCCTCCTTTAAAAAGGAGGGGACAAATATGGATATTGAAGAAAAACTAAATTTGATAAAACGCAATACGGAAGAGATTTTGACGGAAGAAGAATTGGCCGAACTTTTGAAAACCAAAGCTGAGCCGGTAGTCTATTATGGCACAGCGCCAACCGGTCGGCCGCACATTGGCTATATGATTCCGGCGATGAAGATTAAGGATTTTGTTAATGCCGGATTAAAGGTTAAAATTTTGTTGGCTGACATTCACGCGCATTTGGATAATATGAAAAGTCCATTGAAGCTTTTGGCTAAACGAGTGGAGTTTTATAAGTTAGAATTTTCGGCGCTATATAAATCTTTGGGAATTGATATTTCAAAAATTGAATTTATTAAAGGCAGCGATTTCCAGTTAAGCAAAGAATATTCTTTAGACATGTACCGCTTGGCTTCACAATCCACCGCTGATCGTGCTAAGCACGCAGCCGCCGAGGTGGTCAAGTTCGGGGATACTCCAAAATTAGGCGGATTTTTATACCCATTACTTCAAACACTGGATGAAGAACACCTGGGTGCCGATATTCAATACGGTGGAGTAGATCAGCGCAAAATTTTCGGTTTTGCCCGCGAATCGCATCCGAAAATTGGCCAGTCAAAACGGGTAGAAATAATGACGCCAATGTTGCCGGGAATTTCTGGCGGTAAAATGAGCGCATCAGAGCCTGGTTCAAAAATTGATTTATTGGACAGCGAAGAAGTCATTATTGCTAAAATAAATAAAGCTTATTGTCCGGAGGGGGATTTGCAGGATAACGGAATTATGGTATTTATAAAATACGTTTTAATGGTTTTAAAGGAAGACAAAGGAGAAGCATTTTTGGTTGAGCGGCCGGAGAAGTTTGGCGGAAATATAGAATATGAAAATTATGTCAATTTGGAAAAAGATTTT
>JBDRDI010000008.1:0-46790 GCA_043820875.1 bacterium | reverse complement strand
GCAGAAGAAACCGAAAACGGTTACGGCAATTTTAGATTCTGCGCCTCCGCAAATTGTAAACCAGGCATTCCATTCTTTCCAACTGGCTTTCACGAGGGAGAAACCGCTTTCGGCATTGGATTAGAATGCGGAGACTTGGCGATGAAGGCATTTTCAAAATCAACCAATCTCATAGAGGCAGAGCAAAACTTAAAAGCAATATTTGAAGAAGAAACAAAGAAAATCGCCGATTTGGCTCAACAGATTTCAAAAGACTTTGGCATTGGCTATAATGGTATTGATGCTTCACTAAATCCAGGACTTGAGGAGCATGAAAGTATTGCTTTTGCTTTTGAAAAACTCGGCTTTGGCAAATTTGGGAGCCAAGGAACACTTACAATTTCTGCTTTGGTCACTCGTGTACTCAAAGGTTTATCAGTTAAGATATGTGGCTATTCTGGTCTTATGCTTCCAGTATGCGAAGACCTTGGACTTGCAACTAGAGCAAATGAAGCTACCTACGGTATTACTAACCTGCTTTTATATTCAGCAGTTTGTGGTGTTGGTTTAGACACAGTTCCAATTCCAGGCGACACGCCAGCAGAAAAGATTGAAGCGACACTTCTCGATATGGCGACTTTAGCAATTAAGTTAGATAAGCCATTATCAGCAAGATTATTTCCTGTTCCAGGCAAAAAAGCAGGAGAAATGACAGATTTCAAGTCGCCATATCTCGTGGATTGCAAAATATTAAAAATAGAATAGTAAAAAATTTTGATAAATCACATCATATAACACGGCATATACGGCTACGCTCCCGATGGTCGCTTCGCCCATATTGCACGGGTGTAGCCTGTCGGCTATTATACACCCGCGCAACATCGCATACGCAGAAACATTATAATAAAAAAAGTCCAGGGCGATTAAGCTCTGGGCTGGAACAAAAATAACAGAAAAGTCAATATTAATGTATTAAATCACCTCACGCTCCTTCTTATCTTCCACAACTTCCCAAACTGCTTCAATAAATATCTCTCAAATAATAATACAAAAAATATTATTTCCAATTCGTAAAAAATAATCGCGCATTTGGCGCGCCAATTTTGTGTTTTCCAATACTTTAAAAAAATAATCTGTTGATTTAAAAACGACCATTCTTTGACACGTCTGATCTTGTTGCGACGATTCAACGCGACTTGAATATCGCTTTCACCGCTTCCAGCTGTTGTCCGATCATGATAACAAACCGCTTCCGGCACGCATTTTGACTCGTATCCAGCCAAATTTAATCTGTACGCCAAATCACAATCTTCTTTATACATAAACATCAGCTCGTCAAAATAATAACCTCTCTCTTTAATTTTTTCCAAAGCGCTTACGCGGTACAGAGCAGCCGCCCCAGACGGGCCTAAAATTTTTGTATCTTCATATTGTCCATGATCCTCTTCTCCCTGACCAACATCAAAAAATCTTAATCCTGATTTCATTTTAATCCCGCAACTATCGATTATTTTTGTTTTCTTTAAATTTTCAAAATCCCATTTTAAAATTTTCGGGCAGACAGATCCGAGTTTTTTATCACTCTCTATCGCTTCAATCATTTTAAAAATCGTATCACTCTCCAACAACATGTCCGGATTAAGCGCCAAAAAATATTTTGCTCCAACATCGCGCGCTTTTCTGATTAAAATATTATACGCTTTTGCAAAACCCAAATTTCTTCCGGCCCATTCAAAATCAACTTCCGGATACGTTTCTTTTATTATTTTTCTATTCTCGTTCTCTTCCTGATCACTATTATCAATAATATAAATTTTAAAATCTTTGTAATTCTGCTCTTTCAAACTATCCAAAAAATACGACAAATATTTTGTCGTAAAATCGTTATATGTTATAACGCCGATAACTAACATAAATCTAAATTAATATATAAAATACTTTTACTATATAACCATTTTGTTTTGCAGTTTTTCTTTCGCCAAAATCTGCGCTTCCAAATAACTGTCAAATGTCCCTGCGTCAATCCATGCATTTTTTACCATGGCGACTTCCAATTCTCCTTTCTCCAGATACCAATTGTGCAAATCGGTTATTTCTATTTCTCCTCTATCGCTTGGTTTAACATTTTTGGCTGCCTCCACGACGCGTGAATCATAAATATAAAGTCCGGTGATTGCATAATCACTGATCCATTCTTTTGGTTTTTCTACAATCTTTTCGGCTTTCATGTTTTTATCAAACTTTACCACACCAAATCTTTCCGGGTCTGTCACTTTTTTAACAAACACTTTTCCGCCTTTTTTGAAACTTTTTATCTCTTCGGCTAAATTGTCTTCAAAAATATTATCTCCCAAAATCATAACCACGTCTTCATCATCAATAAAATTTTCACCGATAATAAAAGCGTCTGCCAATCCTTTCGGCTCATCTTGTATTTCGTATGTTATTTTTACTCCGAATTCTTTTCCGCTCCCCAATAAATTCAAATAATGCCCGGCATATTCGGGAGAGATAATAATCAAAATCTCTTTGATGCCCGCTTGAATCAAGGTATTCAGAGGATAATAAATCATTGGCCGATTATAAACCGGCAACAATTGTTTACTGGTTATTTTTGTACACGGGCGAAGACGCGTTGCGGATCCGCCGGAAAGTATAATACCTCTCATAAATATCGGATATCAGATATCGGATTTCAGATATCGGATAATTTACTTAATTTTTAAATATTCTTCTAATGCTTCTTTATAATCTCTTAAATTATCTAACTTTGTATTTAGTAAAACAGAATTTTTTGGTCTTTTGGCCGGACGAGGAAGTTTGTCGCCTGTGATTTTATTTATTTTTATGTCTTTGCCTGCTATCTTGAACAATTCGCATCCGGCTTCATACCAAGTACAAGCGCTTGAATTCGTGAGATGATATATGCCTGAACCTTTTTTGCTTTCAATTAAATCTCTTGTAGCGCGCGCCAAGTCCGGAGTGTATGTAAAACAGCTTTTTTCTTCGTCCACCAAATCAAGAAATTCTCTTTTGCCGGCCAAATCAAGCATCACGTCAAAAAAACTCGGCTTGGCAACATTGCTCTCCACTCTTGGGCCAAAAAGTTTTGAGGTTCTAATAATATAATATTTTAAACCCTTGCCGTTTAATTCTAAAATTCTTTTTTCACCGTGAAATTTTGTTTTGCCGTATCGGTTTATCGGAGCTGGCTCGTCTATTTCAAAATACCCTTCCTCCTTTTTGCCATCAAAAACATAATCGCTGGAATAGTGAATCAATATCGCGCCGGTTGAGATACATGCTTCGGCCAAAAATTTTGGACCGTCAATGTTAATTCTTTTCGCCAAATCATATTCTTCTTCCGATTCTTCACATTTGTCCACCGCGTTGTAGGCCGCGGCATTGATAACAATATGCGGTTTAATATCTTCCATTTTTTTCAAAATCAAGCCCTTGTCTGTAATATCAATCTCTTCCTTATCCCACGCGGTAACGTCGTTGTCTTTATTGTCAAAAACTTTTACCAACTGACTCCCAAGATTTCCTTTTGAACCTAATATTAATATTTTCATACTTTATTTTCCGTCTTATTTTTTAATTTTCCCCACCAATCTTTATTGTCAACATACCACTTAATCGTTTCTTTTAATCCGTCTTTAAAATCAATCTCCGGCGCCCATTCTAATTCTTTTTTTGCTTTTAAAAAATCAATTGCATAGCGCAAATCATGGCCAGGGCGATCTTGAACGTATTCTATTTCATTTTCGTCTTTACTGAGCGCTTCCAAAATCAATTTGGCAATGTCAATGTTCTTCATTTCGTTGCCTCCTCCCAAACAATATGTCTCGCCGATTTTTCCTTTTTTAATAATCGCGTCAACGCCACGGTTATGATCGTCAACATGAATCCAATCGCGAATATTTTGGCCTTTACTATAAAGCGGAACTTTTTTTCCTTCCAACAAATTCGTAATAAAAAGAGGGATTAATTTTTCCGGAAATTGTCGAGGCCCGTAATTGTTTGAACAATTGGAAATGGTGACTGGCAATTTGTGCGTATGAAAATAGGCGCGAACCAAAAAATCCGCGGCCGCCTTTGACGCGCTGTACGGACTGCGTGGATCGTATGGCGTTTGCTCATTAAATTTTGGATCCGTAATCCCAAGCTCACCAAAAACCTCGTCTGTTGAAATGTGATGAAATCTTATTTTGCCATTGTTCTTCGTGGCATCAAGTAAAACTCTTGTTCCTTCTATGTTGGTTTTTATAAAATCCGCGCTGTTTTTGATGGAGCGATCCACATGAGACTCGGCCGCAAAATGAACAATTAAATCAATGTCTTTTACCAAACTATCTATCAATTTTTGATCGCAAACATTACCCTTAACAAATTCGTAATTATCATAATTTTCAACTTCAGCCAAATTTTCCAAATTTCCGGCATAAGTTAAAGCATCCAGATTGACAATATTATCTTCTGGATATTTTTTAAGCCAATAATGGATGAAATTTGAACCAATAAATCCGGCTCCACCGGTTACTAATATCCTCATATTATAGTTTTATCTACTCTTTGTTTTTACCATAAATAATCGTTTTATTCAAGCCCTTGCTGTTTATAAAAATAAGGGCTTATTTCAAACCCTCATAATGATTGTCATTCCGAATCACCCGCAGGCGATGAGAAATACCTCTAAAATAAATTATAGTTTTATAGCTGTTTTCAAGTCGAAGCGATTCCTCACCCGTTGCGAAGGGTTCGGAATGACAAAAAAACTAAATGTATGCTACAAATTCGCTTTTATCTTTTCCATTGCTTCTCTCATTTCTTTTTCGTTTAATTTCTTTATATTATTCGTATCAATGGAATTGCCATGACCGTCATCGCTGAGGCGTGGCACAAGCCAAATATGCGCGTGATTTATTTCTTCGCCAAAAACAAGCGAAACGACATAATCGATTTTAAAAGCTTTTCGGATCGCGTTGGCGATTTTTCCTACCTCTTCGTAATACTCACCGATATTCGGGACATCCCACACCCAACGATAATGCTTTTTTGGTATTACTAAAACATGTCCGGGATTCAATGGGCGGATATCCAAAAACGCCAGAAATTCTTTATCTTCATAAACTTTAAAACAAGGAATTTCATCATTAACTATTTTGCAAAATACACATTCCGACATGATATTGCTTATAATTTTTCTTTGATTCTCCTAACGCAATCTTCCGCTTCGCCTTCGCCATATCCACTTTGCGGCCACCTTTCCAATCCATCACCCTCTTCTCTCGGTACTAAATGAAAATGAACATGCGGAACATGCTGATTGGCAGCGCTTTTATTATCCAAAAAAACGCTGTACCCCTTGACGCTCAACGCTTCCATCACTGCTTTTCCAAGTTTTTTAACGCAACCGGCCATGGCCAAAAAATGTTCATCGCTTAAATTTTCAACATCGGCCACGTGAATTTTCGGAACAACAATTGTATGTCCCTGACTGATTGGCAAAATGTCCAAAAACGCGATTACTTTGTCATCCTCATAGACTTTATAACTGGGGATGTCACCATTGATAATTTTACAAAAAATACAATCCATATTTTTATATTTAATTTAATTAAAACTTAATTTCCCAGTCCTTTAAACAAAGGTAATCCTGTTGTTGAACCTGTTGGAACATAAATTGTTCCCTCTCTGTCTTTCAACTCTCTAATGTATAAATAGTAAAGGTAATTTGTGCTCAAACTTTCATTAATAATTTTTTGAGAATCGCGCTGACCTTCAGCTTCAATTATTTTTCTTTGTTTTTCTTTCTTTTCTTTTTCAAGTATAAAATCATATTTTTGCGCTTCTTGATCGGCTTGCAATTTTTCTTGAATTGCCTGCGTCAAACCGGACGGCAAATTAACGTTACGAAGCAATATATCTTCAACATTTATTCCTCTCTCTCCAACATTACCTTTTAATTTTTCTAAAATTTTCAAAGCCGCTTCTTCACGTTTTTCACTGTAAATATCTTTTGCGTCATACTGGGCGATAATATCTCTGATGGCAGTGCGAATACTTGGCCGAATAATTTTTTCTTCATAGCTCAACCCAAGTTCTCGATAAACCTCTGAAGCCTTATCTTCCTGCAAGCTGTACAAAACAGTAATATCCAAGTCAACGCTTAATCCTTCTTTGGTTAAAGATGCTATGGCGTCATTGCCGACTTTCTTTCCCTCGCTCTGAACAACACTCATTGTATATTCCTCGGTTCTAATGCTCATTTTTGTCACGCGCGCCAACGGAATGACCAAATGAAATCCGGAGCTAAGCTCCGCTTCTTTAACTTTGCCAAATAGCGAATAGACTCCGGTTTCTCCGGCGTCAATAATCACTATTGAAGCGAAAAAAAGCCAAATAATTAATATTGTCGCCACAACGCTTGTTATGGAAATTTTTATGTTTTTCATAATATTTATTTTATTCAAGTCAACAATAGTTTCCTTCTCTTCTTGGCTTGAATTTATTTTTTTCTTTTTTATAATATATAAAACTAAAATAAGTAAAATTAAAAAAAATATCTTATCTTTCAACAAGCTGAATACAAACGGACCGAATGCCAGAATAAAAAATAAAACCGGCAGCCATTTTTTAAATAAATCTTTATTCATAATATTATTATTATACCAACTACAAGCCACAATATCAACACCCAATTAATATTCAAATATGCCAAGATTATTCCGGGCGACATAATTTCCATAAAAGAAAAAACAACCAACGCGCCGGTCAAAACATAAAAAACTTCTTTTAAAATCTCGTTTTGTTTTTTATTTAAAAATTTTATCATACAAGTTTTTACCTCTCAACTCAATTTTTATCCAGTCAATTTCTATGCCATCCATTATTTTGTCATCAGCTTTGAGACCTGGCAAAGAAATTAAAAATCCGTAATTTCCATTCTCACGATATGCGGCCGAAATATCCAACTCCACGTTTGCGATTTTCCACTCACCCTCTTCACGCGGACTTTGATAATTTGCCAAAATATAATCAACGCCTTCTTCGTTCACACCAAATTCACTCACTTTTTTTATTTTTGAATTTATGAATTGGCTTTCTCTAAAAATAAAATTACCGTTACCTGATATTATTATACCGTCTTTTTGTAAATTTAATTTTTTCAAAGTCATTGAAGTGCCGGAAAGCGCTGTCTCAAATTGTTTATATGTTTCGGAAATTATTATTTCGTTTGCACCTGCCGTAATTTTTTGCAGACCCTGAGGAGATACGACCTTGGCCCAAATTTTATTGCTATCAGTATAAAGTGTAATATTTTTTCTTCCGTTTTCATAAAACCATAAATTATTTTCAAAAGAAATCTTTTGTTGTGAAGTAATAATCTCATTTGTAATAATATCATCATTCGCGCGAAATTCAATTTTATAAGACCCTTCCGGCAAATTTTTCAAACTTATCTCCAAATCCCTCGGTGCGCTGGAACGATTGTTATCAATAACAATGCCGTCATCGTCCAAATGTTTTATTTCCAAAAGCTCGTTATTATAATAGAGAAAGACATCAATCTCGTCAGCATCTTTGTTTTTGTTCAAATCAAAAAAATTAAATTTAAAATATAAATCTTCATCTTTAATGTATGTATAAAACTGATAAGCTCCGCGAAGCGTGTTTGGTAAAACTTTTTTCAATTCGTTTTGCGGCGCGTAATCGCTCAAGATATATTCTCGCTTCAGTTCATAATTATACAAAGCGATTTTACTCACCTCGGGCAAATCTTGCAAAAAAGCGTCAACTGTTTCATATTTTTTTCCAATCAAATTCGGTCTTTGTAACAAAATAATATCGCCATCACGAGTTGCGTCCCATTCTTTAATAAATTTATCAATTACAAAATTTTCCAACGGCCGTAAATTATATCGCCACAGTTTATTATCAACCAAAGCGCCGACTTCTATTGTTTTAAATTTTAATTCATCGCCGAATGTTTTATACTTAATGCTTAAAACCGCTTGATCAAATTTGCGTGGTGTAAAAAGCGAGAAATAAATCGGATCACCGATGATCTTCTGCATCCCGTCTTTTATTTCCAGCACACGCTCCGCAGGAGTCAATTTTCTGATAAAATAGTTATCGCCTTTAAAATCGTTTACATAAACCATTTTTCCAAAAGGCACGATTTTCATGAATAAAAAAAAGACGATCATGATCAATAATATTGACCATAATAATATTCGGATTCTCTTTACATTCAAATTCATGAAAATATGATTATTTTTTATTTTCTCTCCGCGATAATCTCTGTGATAAAATCTTCTTTGGAAATTTCTCTTGTTTTTTCACTGCCACGATCGCGCACAACAAGCATATTTGAATTCATCTCTTTGTCTCCAATCACAAGCATATAAGGAACTTTCTCTTGCACCGCTTTTCTGATTTTATTACCGACTGTTTCATTGCCGGTATCCAACTCAACGCGGATATCTTGACTCTTAAACTCTTCTGCCAATTTTTTACAATACTCAATATGTCCTTCTCCCACGGAAATAATCTTCACCTGCACTGGTGAAAGCCAAACCGGAAAAGCGCCGCCGTAATGTTCAATCAATAAAGCAATGAATCTTTCAAACGAACCAAATAAAGCTCGATGAAGCATATATGGCTTTTCTTTCTCACCTTTCTTGTTTATAAAGGTCATATCAAAACGTTCCGGCAAATTAAAATCAAATTGCAAGGTGGAACATTGCCATTCGCGTCCCAAAACATCTTTGAGCTTAAAATCCAGCTTCGGACCGTAAAAAGCGGCCTCACCCTCTTCTTCAATAAAGTTTAATTTTTTTTCTTGAGCGACTTTTCTCAAAATATTTTCCGTAAAAACCCATCCCTTATTATCGCCGGCATATTTTCCTTTTTTGTCTTTGCCACGGATAGAAAGATAAACATTTATTTTCTTTTCATCAAAGCCAAAAGAATTAAAAATATACAAAATAAAATCAATCACTTTTTTCAATTCCTCTTCCACTTGTTCCGCAGAACAAATAATATGCGCGTCATCTTGCGTAAATCCTCGGACGCGAGTTAATCCCGAAAGCTCACCTTTTTTTTCATGGCGATATACTGTTCCGCATTCAGCCCAACGAATTGGCAAATCACGATACGAACGAGGAACATTTTTATATATTTGAACATGAAACGGACAATTCATTGGTTTTAATAAAAACTCTTCCGATTCTTTCGCTTTTTCGTTTTTTTGCTTTTCTTCCAAAGTTTGTCCGGCATCCAACGGTGGATACATACTACAATTAAAGAAGCCCCAATGCCCAGATGTTTTCCACAAAATTCTATTGCCAATATGCGGACTCCGAACAAGCTCATATCCATTTTTCAAGTGCTTATCATACCAAAAATTTTCAATTGATCTCCAAAGCATCGCGCCGCGAGGGTGCCAAAGAGGTAGCCCTAATCCAACTTTTTCATCAATATGAAACAAATCCAGCTCTTTACCCAGTTTTCTATGGTCTCTTTTTTCCGCTTCTTTCAATATCTTCAGATGTTCGTTCAATTCTTCTTTGGTTTCAAAAGCAAGACCGTAAATTCGCGTCAGCATTTTGTTTTTTTCATCTCCGCGCCAATACGCGCCGGCAAGTTTTTGCAAAGCAAAACTCCCCTTACTTATCTTCCCGGTTGACTCAATATGCGGTCCGCGGCAAAGATCCATAAAACCTACCAACTTATAATAACTTACTTTTTTTTCTCCAATCTCTTTCAACTCTTCAATCAATTCAACTTTATAAATTTGACCTACTTTTTTTTCTTTCTTAATAGCTTCGTTAATACCTAGCTCCGATTTCTCAAATTTCAAATTCTGCTTCAGAATGTGATTCATTTTTTTTTCAATTTTTTTCAAATCCTCTTCTCTCACTTTTTCTTTCCCGAAATCAAAATCATAATAAAAACCGTTTTCAATATTCGGTCCAATCGCAAATTTTACGTTCGGATATAATTCTTTCACGGCCAAAGCCATGATGTGCGACAAAGAATGCCGTGTAATCTCTATGTTGTTTTTTTCACTCATATTTTTTTATTATTTTTTTATAAAATGTTAATTTAAAAACCCCGTCCTCGCGCATTAAAAAATTAACGCGCCGGGACGGGGCTTTTCGCCTCGCGGTTCCACCCGAGCTTCCCCGCCTTATTTTGCGGGACTCTTTTCATTCTTATCTAAAAATTTGGTCCGGAAAGGATCCCGATGGCGGGACTATGGTTGGTGGCCATAGCGATTATTTTTTAGATAAAACAACAACTATCTTAATGTTCATTATTAATCATTTACATACAAAAGTCAACAATGTTACTTTTTGACTTCAATAATAATTTTTCCTTTTTCAATAAATTTCGGAATCTTTTTAATAAACGAAGGGTAAAATTTGATTTCATAACCAGCAATTTGCGGAATACCGGAAAGATACGCTTGCAATTGTTCTTTATTTAATCCGACAATCTTTTCTTTATCAACGATATTATTGTCCGCATTCAAGGTGGTTTTGCCTTCAAAAACTCCGGACAATGTGGCAAAGCCTGTTGAAACGTTATATGAACTTAATGTATAAATAACATCGCTTTCATTAAAATTTAGAAGCTCTTCATTTTGACCCAAGGCTGATATGAATTTTTCTTTGGCCAATTCAACCACACCTGAGCCATCAAAAATAATAATGGTCACTTTGGCTGTAATATTACCTTCAAATCCCTCCTTTTCTTCTCCTGCTTTGGCGCCAATCTTCACGGAGATTGAGTCTTCGTTAATTTTATAAATGATTTGATCATAATCTTCTTTGTCAAAATCCGCGCTATCTTTGGAGTTGATCAACAATTTTTGCTTCAAGTCATTAATACTCTCGTCAATATCTGCTTGAACAATGTATTTTTTCACCTTTTCTCTGTAAACAATCGCTTCTTGGCTTTCCGCGTAAATTTTATCTTGTAATCCTGCCCAAAGTCCTGGGATGGTAAATTTTGTCGGACCGATGGCCATTTCCGTGCTTGGTTCATCCGCGTAAATATCAACTTCTATAAATCCTCCTGCTGGCACATTGATTGTATTTTTTATTCTGTATAATTTATCCGGCTGTCCGACGGGCACAAGTCTTGTTGTCGCCACCAAGGGCTGATTGGAAGTACTGTTGTTGATAATTTTTACCTTACCGACAGCTTCTTTACCGACAACTTCCACTCCGCTTGCGTTGTATTTATCAGTATAAGAAACATTGGCCTCTTTAACAATTCCAAGTACTGCTTCGGTGCCGACAATATCGCTATTGTCTTTATCATAAACATCAAATATCATATTATGAATTATGGTTTCTTGATTCGGTACAATGGTAATATAAACACGGATAACGGAAAAATAAACAATCGCTGCCACCAAAATTACCGTAAGAGCCACAAAACTGAAAGCTATTTTACGATAGAGTCCGATTGATCTTGGAAAATAATTTTTTTTCTCTTTATTATTATCATCAAACATTTTTTTGTCTTCCGTTCTTCTCGCTCCCAAAGAGGTTGTTGCGTCTTTTGTCTCCGTTTGCGAAAACGCGAAGTTTTGCGCCTTGAAATTCCGCGATTCTTTTATTTTTGGCGCTATTTTAACAACAGGATTAACAACAATTTTTTTCTCTTGTATATTTTCAACTTCTACCGCATCACTGGTATCGGCTATATTCACGGAAAGCGCTCCGTTGCCGCTTTCTTCAATAATTTTTTCTACCGCCTCCTTGGCTTCTTCTATTCTTTTTCCAGGTTGAACTTTTTTTATGACTTTGGGGACGATTTTTTTGTTTACAACCGCCTTCTTTTTCACAATTTTTTTACCAACACCTTCCAGCGTCCCGGCGCGGACGCGTTTTTTCTTTGTTATTTTTTTTGAGCTCGACTTTTTTTGAATCAAAGTCTTGTCATCGTCAAGAACTTGGATTTTTACTTTGGCGGCCATATAATAATATGGCAAATCACGGAATAAACAAAAATCTTTTCCGCAAGTTGCGAGTAATTGAATAATATGTTTATACTATAACAAAATTTGAATAGTTTGTCTAATAAATTTTATTTATATTAATTTTTATTTTATGCCCGCAACAATGTTTGAGCATTCCGTAATAAGATTGCAATGATTGATTAAAAGATTTTTTCGTAATGATATTTTGATTTAACTTTTCTCTGTTTAATTTTATTTTCTTGAACATTCTTTTCTTTGTTTTTGTCCGCAAAACTAAGTAATGCGGCAAAATCACATATCCGAGAAAATCAATTCCTTGTTTAAATTTTTTGATTTCTATTTTTTGCGGATGTAGTTCTAAATTCAATTTTATTTTTAAAAAATATCTAATCGGTTTAATAGATCTTTTGAGATATTTATAACTTGAATCAATAATAATAAAATCATCAGCATATCTAATATATTTTTTTATTTTAAGCTTGTGTTTTATAAACTGATCAAATTCATTCATATAGACATTCACAAACAATTGCGAAGTAAGATTGCCAAGAGGCAGTCCAATTTTTGATTTGACATTGAAATTATCCCCGTAGAGCGGTAGGGGCGTATTGCAATACGCCCCTACGACGGGACAGAGCGAATTGAAACTGAAAATTATTTTCTCAAGAAGCCATAAAATATTCTTGTCCGGAATATATTTCACTAAAACATTAAATAGAATATCATGGTCTATACTGGCAAAAAACTTTCGGATGTCACATTTCAAAACCCAACATTCTTCGGTATTGTTTTTGCATGCCTTGCCGATAAAATAACTGAGCCTGATCACTGCTTTGTGCGTGCCTTTATTATTTCTACAGGAATATGAATCAGCGATGAAAATTTTGTCAAAAAACGGATAAAGTATCCTATAAATTGCGTGATGTAGTAATCTGTCTCTGACTTCAGCTTTATGTATATCTCTCGGTTTGGGGTCATTAATTTTAAACGCTTGATAACCGCCGTGTTTATAGGTATGATTAAAGAGGTCACTATGTAGCAAAAAAATATTATCCATTAAATGCAAGGAAAATTCTTGAATATCTTTTTTGTTCCGTTTGCCGTCTAAAAATTCTTTCCATGCTTCTAGCAAATTTTCTAAACAAATAATATCTTCAAACTTATGACTCAATTGAATTTTCATAAAAATTCGTCTTTTAACTGCCCCCACCCCAGCCGATTGTGATTAACAAAGAAAAGGAAGCATATAAATATTGGCAAACCCTATATAAAAATTTTCCGAAAAACGAGCGTTTCGGCATTGGACAAAAAATTTCGCAGACTTTTATCGAAGTGCTTGAATTAAATTTCACTGCTTCTTATCTGCCGCCAGAACAAAAAATAATTTTATTAACCAAAACATCTTCACGTCTTGATGTTTTAAAATTCTTTGTTCAAATCGCCTGGGAAAATAAATGTATACCGACAGAAAAATATATTGATCTTTCCAAAAAACTTGAAGAAGTCGGGCGCATGCTCGGCGGATGGAGAAAAGGACTCATTCAAAAGAAAACTCCCACCCGATAGCGAATGGGAGAAACGACTAGTTGCGGGACAACCACACGATGGCGGTTCTCAGCGTTCCAAACGTTGGAGTTCTCAAACCGGTTGACGTTCACATTGAGCTTGCCGTCAGAGTTCACGTTCACGTTAGCGACGAAAATGAGCAATGAGCCGTCTGCGACCACCACCCGTTGAATACTCTCGGGGTTGTATTTTATTTTGGAACCTGAAAGTTCCAGAGCTCATTGCACCAACTGGCTGTTTTTTTATTTGAAAAACGTATCCACTCTTTCGCAAGACGTATCCGGCGGAATTCCCGAATAACGTTTTTCAGCAACCATGATCCGAAGCCGTAACCGCGGATATTCCCAAGCTACGTTATTATTATACGAAAAAATCCCTTGGGTTTCAAGTGTCAAAGAGACAAAGAACCCAAGGGATTAAGAAAAAAGTGGGAAAGTACTAAGCCAATTGCGGGACAACCACACGAGGGCGGTACTCAGCGTTCCAAACGTCGGAGTACTCAAACCGGTAGACGTACACATAGAGCTCGCCGTCAGAGTACACGTCCACGTAAGCGACGAAAAACTCGCCATTTGCTTCAAAAAGAAAAAACGTGGCGGAGCCGTCGTTTCGTAACCATTTACGATGGTCTTGCGCAAAACGGATAATTTGGCTTTGCGTCAAACAAAGCCTTTTTATCTCTTGCGAAAGCGATCCAAATATATCGACGAATGTACTATCTTTCGCCATCTCGTAAATCTGAACGGCTATCTGTTCTGTCGCCTTTCCTGCTTTATCCAAACCCCAGCTCACAAAACAGGGATCAACTCCCGAGGTAAAGACATTCTTTGCTTTCGCAATGGTTTGGCTTCCGTCTGTCGGGCCGATATAAAGCATTTTTCCGGTGGAAATGAGCCGGAGAAATTCGGTCTGCATCTTGCTAACGATGAGGCGAGCAATCGCCTCAAGCTTCTCGCCGCCTTCTGGCGTTGCAAGGCAATATATTTGTTCCATGTTGCCGCCGAACTTTTTGACTAGTTCAACGAGATTGGAAATGATGGTCATAAAAACGCCCATCGCTGATACTATCGCCGCAACTTCATTTTTGCTTCTTTTACTCATCTGCCTTCTCCTTTTTGGCTCATCCCTCATTCCGACCCCATGCCGAAACCTCAGATTTGCCTTTTCATTACAGCTTTAAAAAAATTTGCTTCAAACTTCCTTAAAGCTGTAATAATCCGCAAATTTTAAAGGACATAAATTAATCTTTTATCATAGCACAAATAAAAACAAATGTCAATCACAAATAGCAAATTTTATTTAATATTAGCTTATTTTTACCTAAAACTCCCCACAGAAATAGAGTCCCCAAATTTATTTTTCAATTCCGTGTTTAAAAACACGGAATTTTTTACATAGTAGTTGGTTTCCAAGATTTTTTTCGCTCCGTTTGAGGCGATTTCAAAATAAACTTTATCCGCACCAACATATTTTAATAAGATTTTTTTTAAAATTTCCAAATTCGCTTCATCAATTTTTTTATTGAAAGTTATCTTTAAATTTTTATTTATATTATATTCCGAATTTTCACCGCCGATGTCGGCGTTTTTTAATTTTGCAACCGCTTCGTTGATATTTCTTAAATTCACGGCAAAGGCGGTATTGGCCAAAAGTTTTATTTCCTGATCTTTATCGGATAATTTGCCCTGTACAAAAACGACCTGTCCTTCCTGCCAAATACCGTGGGAAGATTGTAAGAGGTTTGGAAAAACCAAAACTTCCACACAGCCGGTATCATCTTCAACTTTTACAAACATCATGCTCTTGGCGGTGCGGGTAATAATTTTTTGAATTTTAATAATAATGCCCGCGATATTGACTTGTTGTTCGGTGCGGCCGATTTTAACAATTTCTTTAATGGGCGTAATAAACTGTAATAATTCTTTTTTATAATCAGAAAACGGGTGTTCTGTAATATAAAGACCGAGCAATTCTTTTTCCCAGGCCAATTTTTCTTGTCGTTCAGCCGGCGGAAAATGTTCCAACTGTACTCTGTTGCCGGCAGCTATATTTGGCGCGTCCATAAACAAACTTGTTTGTTTACTGGACGCTCTTTTTGCCGCTTCTTTATTGAAATTAAGCATGTTTTCAACATTCCCAAGAAGAACGCCTCGTTCTCCGAATTTGTCCAAGCTACCGCTTTTAACCAAACTTTCCAAAGACTTTTTATTCAAATCTTTGTCCGTGATTCTCAAAAGAAAATCGCTTAAATCTTTATACGGGCCGTTCTTTTTTCGTTCGGAAATAATGACTTTGGAAATATGTTCGCCCATATTTTTAATGGCACATAATCCAAATCTAATTGTTTCCCCGCTCTCTTCGGCGCTGTTCTCTTTGGATATAACCGTAAAAGAAGAAAACGACTGGTTAATGTCCGGTTGTTTTACTTCAATGCCCATACGACGACATTCTTCAATTTCCAAACCGATGCGATCCGTGTCTTGCTGGTCAGCGGCCAAAAGAGCGGCCATAAAAGCAGTTGGATAATGAGCCTTGAGATACGCTGTCAGATAGGCCACCATGGCATAACAAGCCGCATGCGACCTGTTGAATCCGTAACCGGCGAATGGCTCAATAAAAGAAAAAATCTTTTCAGCGAGTTCGGGCGACAATCCGTTTTCCACGCATTGCTTATAAAATTTGTCTTTTTGTTCTTTTAATAATTTCGGAATTTTTTTGCCAATTGCCTTGCGTAAAACATCGGCTTCTCCCATGGTAAATCCGGCCAAATCACGCACCATGCGCAAAACTTGTTCTTGATAAATGGCCACGCCGTAAGTCTTGGCAAGTATCGGTTCGAGTTTGGGATGAAGATAAAAAATTGTCTTTCTGCCTTGCTTGCCGGCGACATAGTCCGGAATCCACTCCATCGGACCCGGGCGATACAAAGCAACCATGGCAATAATATCTTCGAATTCCGTGGGTTTTAATTCGCGCAAATACCTTTTCATTCCGCTGGATTCAAACTGAAACACACCAGTAGTTTCCCCAGCCGCAAATAATTTATAAGTTTTTTTATCATCCAAAAGAATTTTTTCAATTTCAATTTTTTCTCCCCACGTACCCTCAATAATATGCAACGCCGATTCAATAATAGTTAAATTCTTCAGACCCAGAAAATCCATTTTTAAAAGACCCAAATCCTCAATCGGATGCAATGAGTATTGCGAAACCAAAGCCTTGTCGCTTTCAGCTCCGTTGGTCGCAAATTGCAAAGGAGCATATTCAACCAGCGGTTCCTTTGTAATTAAAACTCCGCAAGCATGTGTGGAACAATGTCTAGCCACTCCTTCCATACGTTTTGCATAATCAATAACCGTTCTGGCAGATTCATCTTCATTATACATTTGCCGAAATTCCAAAGAATTCTCCAGTGCCTCGTCCAGACCCTGGAACATTGGAATCGCCTTGGAAAGCTTATCGCAATATTCATAAGGAACCTCCAAAACGCGGCCGACGTCTTTGACCGCGGCTCTGGCTGCCATTGTTCCAAAAGTAATAATTTGCGCCACGTGGTCTTGGCCGTATTTTTCTTCCACATATCTGATAACTTCATTGCGACGCGTATCTGCAAAATCCAAATCAATATCAGGCATGGAAATGCGCTCCGGATTTAAAAATCTTTCAAAAAGCAATTCATATTTAATTGGATCCAAATTGGTGATGCCGGATAAATAACAAACCAATGATCCGGCCGCACTTCCTCGGCCAGGTCCGACAATAATACCATTATCTTTCGCCCAGTTCACAAAATCGGCGACAATTAAAAAATAATCCGGCCAACCCATATTATCAATCACTGAAAGTTCGTAGTCCATTCTATCGCGATATTCAGCGTTTATTTCGTTATAACTTTTTCCAAAACGTTTTATCATGCCCTCTTCACATTTTTTTCGGAAAAATTCACTACCGGTTTTCCCGTCCGGAACTTCAAAATGAGGGAGACAAATTTCTCCCAATTTGATTTCCAAATTGCACATCTCGGCGATTTTTAATGTATTTTCTATTGCCTCCGGAACATGCTTAAAATCTTCAATCATTTGGTCAGCCGGACGATAAGAAAAATCTCCGTCCATCATGTTCATTCTGTCCACGTCTGTTTTTCTTTTTTTGCCCTGAATACATAAAAGAATATCTTGCGCCTCATTATCTTCCTTTCTTAAATAATGAATATCGTTTGTGGCAATCAGTGGAATATTGAGTTCTCGTGAAAATTCAATTAACTTTTCATTTACTTTTGCCTGCTCCGGAATTCCGGGGTGATGCATTATTTCCAAATAAAAATTGTCTTGACCGAATATTTCGTTGTATTCCAAAATTTTCGCTCGTGCTTCTTCTTCTTTTCCTATTCTTGTCAGATAAGGAATTTCTCCCGTCAAACAAGCCGTACTTGCAATCAGGCCTTCACTGTGTTTTTTTAATACCTCCAAATCAATCCGCGGTTTATAATAAAATCCCTCCAAAAAGCCTTTTGAGGTGAGTTTAATCAAATTTTTATAACCGGTGTGATTTTTGGCAAGCAAAAGAAGATGAAAATTTTTCTTTTCATCAAATTTGGAAACTTTATCAAACCGTGAACCGGGCGCCACATACGCCTCCATTCCGATAATCGGCTTGATTCCCGCTTTCAAACATTTTTGATAAAATTCAATAGCACCATACATGGTGCCATGATCGGTAATAGCGACAGCCGGAGATCCGTCTTCTTTCGCGCGCTCAATCAACTCATCAATATTGGTCAAGCCGTCCAAAAGAGAATAATGGGTATGCACATGAAGATGCACGAATTTCATAATTCAAATATAATAGAGAATTAAACTTATAGATAAATCTTAATGGATTAACATAAAAAAATCAAGAAAATTAAAAAAACCGCTTATTATAAATAAACGGTTTTTTATCTATTAAATTTATACTTTTAATTGCTTCCGCCGAATAATCCCTTTATTCTTTTGGCCAAGGAAGGTTTTTCGTCTTCAACTTTTTCCGCGCTTATTTCTGCTTTTTCATTGGTTGACTGCTTTCCGAGAAAAGATCTTGCAGAATTAAGCTCTTCTTGAACTTTGGATATTTCCGACTGCTCTGCTTCTTTCGCTTTTATTATCTCTTCATTTTTGCCTATTTCACCTACTGCCTTGTCAATATCTTCCGGCGTTGCATTCGCAAAATAATTTTCAGCTCTTTTATCAGGAGCGTTTGAAGGAATTTGTTCTAAATTTCCCATAGGTTTTTATTAATTTAATTAAAAAGTTTTTTAAACCAATATCTCATTCTTTTCGGATCGTCTTCCCCCTCTTTTTCAACGGTAATATCCAGCTTCATTCCACCTTTTTCAGGAGCAGCTTCTATAATTCCAGGTCTTACGTCTGTATCCATATTTTTCATTTTTTTCAACGCTTCAACATCAAAACGTTCTTTTGGGGAAAGATCTTCATAACTATCTTTTTTCTTTGCGGATTCCGGTATGGGCGGTGGAGTGCTTTTGACCTTTTCCGCTACAGGAATTGGCGGTGGGGTGCTTTTTGATTTTTCAAGATTGCTATTTGATTGTGGCATTTCAAAATTCATATGTTTTTTATTATTTTAAATATTCTTTTTTTTCTTTAATATATTCAAAGCCAGCGCTTTTTTTGCCAAAAGCAACTGAGCATATTCCAAATCAAGCTCGGCTATTCTTTTTTTTATTTTATTTAAGAATTTTGCGTTCTCACGTTTTGATTTCTTTGTTTCTTTCAAAAATTCTTTCATTTCTTTTTCCGCGCCAAGCGAATTATTTTTTAACATAAATTAATTTATTTTTTACGATAGCTTCTCAAATAATCTATCAAGCTTTTCTTCTTCGCACAACCTTGATTGCAAAGCCTTACTGATTAGTTCTCTCACTTCGTCAATTCTACCGCCCCTTTTCAACTCATACGCTTTTTTCTCAACTCCTTTGAAAATCATATCCCCAATTTTTTTCCCATCCGATTGTAATCTTTCCAATTCCACTACGGCTCGCGAATCGCTCTGAACATCTTTAGCAATTTCATCAATTGCCTCCAAAATATCATCAAATTTCCCGCTACCTGCCAATTTATAAATAACATATCTGGCCAGCATTTTTGTTTTTATTTCCGTTCTGGACAATTTTTCGTATGTTTCCAATTTGGCTCCTTCTTTGTCTTCCACTTGATTCTTTACGCTGTCAAACAGCTTTTCAAGTTTTGCTACCGTATTTTTATCATCCCCATATTCAATTCCGGTTATTTCTTTAATCAATTTTCTTTTTTCATGCCCGAGAAACAAAAAGATTTCTTCTTCACTTAAGTTACTTCCGGGATCTTTTGTATATTGTGACAATTTTTCCAGCTGTTTATTAATATCTCCTTTTAGCTCTTTAATTCTTTTTATTTCTACTGCTCTTTCTTTTTCTTTTTTTGATTTGAAAAGCGCTGATACTTTTTCAAAAAAAGATTTTCTCTCTGACACGACTTCCTCGTCAACTTCTTCATCGCCACGTGAACCTTTTGTGTCTTCAGCCGCTTTCTTAATTTTATCACGAACCTCTCTTCTATTTTCTTGAAGATCGGTATCGTCCAGACTGCTGAATTTCTTTTCTAATTCTCGCCTGCTTTCTTCCAAATCAGGGTCTTTATCAACAGTCGCCTCTCTTAATTTATTTCTTTGCCGTTCTATTTCCTCCTGAAGCTCCTCGTCGTTATCTTCTTTGTTTTTATTTTCCGAATTACTTTCACTAAACTCTTTTCGAAGTTCCTCTGCTGCGACATCTTTAAATTCAGGACTCTTAACTTCTTCTATCCTAGACAAATCTAGCTCAGTATCTCGCTCGGCAATTCCAGGCTCAGAATCATCAGTTCGTTTATTTTCTATTTTTGGAAACGGCCATCGCGGATATTGAGACTCTTTTGATTTTTTATGCTCTTCTTCTTCAACACCTTCTTCTGCTTTCCTGTCGACCACTTCATTTATCCTTTTTATAATTTTTATTTTTGTATTAATATTTCTGCCATCTTCTTTCACAACCTTCATTCTTTGGTTTGTTTTCTTCAAAAGTTCTCTTAAGGCGCTTGTGTCGACTTGCAATTGATCATATTCTTCTTGATAAGCTTTTTGGTTTCCACTGTTTGCCTCGCTATCTGTTCTTCTGTTTAAAAACTTTTTTATTGTTCTCATTAATTTCTCATTTTGAGATATTTTACCATTTAAATCTTTTATTATTTCGAAAAAATTTACTCTCAACGCTTCCATTTTTTCCCCCACTAAAAATAAATCATCATAACGCTCCAATTCTTCTCTCAGTTCGTCTTTGTCTTCTTTGTTTTTTTCTTTTCTCCCTTCAACTTCTTCGTTTCCCAATTCAATAAGTCTATCAACCGAAGACTTGTTTTTTAAAACTTTAGAAGCGTTGGCGCTCTCTTTTTTCAAATCCTTTTCTCTCTTTTCTATTTCTTTATCGCTCTTTTTTATGTTTTCAGACAAATATAACAAATCCTTAATATCTCTGTTAATAAGATCGTCCACCAACTCTTTTTTTTCTTTTTCAGTCTGTCCTGCGCGAATTTCTCTGATTCCTCCCAAGTCAGGAGTATTAATCCACCTGGCTTCAATTCCGCTTTTGCAAAGATCTTTGATTTCATCCTCTGTCATTCCCTGATTTCTTAATTCTTCTTCAATTAATTCTTTTTCGCCACCTTTTATTTCAACCCATCCTTCGTTAACCGCTTCTTTGGATACTGTTTCTTTTTTACCGGCTATTTTTCTGACCAAACGCGCGAACAATCCTTTTTTTTCTATTACTTCGCTTTTTTTATACAAACCATCCATCTCAGACAAATATATTGACATTAATAATTCTTTTTCTCCCAATTCACGCCCGTCCTCGCTGCTTTCCGCCAATGCGATTTTTAAACTTTGAATTTCTTCAATATCGCTTTTATATTCGGTTAATTCATCTTCAATATTGCCAATATAATCATAAGTCTCATCAGAGACTTCAGCGGCAGGCCGCTCTTCTATTCTTGGTATTCTTATGTTTTCTTCTCCAATTTTTTCTCTTCTCATATTATAATGCAAATTATAATTTAATATTATCTTTATAATAGCACGTTTTGAATATTTTTGCAAGTATTACATCCTTTCCACGGTCTTTATTCCCAATAAATCCAATCCGTTTTTAATAACTTGGGCTACGCCACGAAGCAAAACCAAGCGAGCGCGCGTTAAATCTTCTTCCGCTTTCAAAACCGGTACGACATGATAATAGTCATTAAAGGCGCGGCAAAGGTCAAATAGATATTTGACGATTTCGCTTGGGTCATAGTTTTTACCGGCCATGGCTGTGATTTCCGGAAAACGCGCCAAATGAAACGCCAGTTCATATTCTTTTTCGTTTTTTAATTCATCTAATTTTATTTTTTTAAAAATATTTACTTTAAATCCGGACTTTTTTAAAATGCTTTGAATACGCACATAAGAGTATTGGATATACGGCCCGGAATTTCCTTCCATTCTCACGCTCTCTTCCATGTCAAAGGCCAAATATTTTAACGGACTCATTTTCAGAAATGCATACTTCACCGCGCCCACTCCAATTGCCTCCGCGGCCACTTCTTGGTCGCCGATTTCTATTTTATCTTTAATCAAATCTTTAATTTTATCTCGCGCTTCGTTCAAAATGTCATTTCCCAAAAGAACATTGCCCTGACGCGAAGACATTTTACCTTTTTTTAAGCCCACAAATTCATAAGCGTTGTGATACTGTTTGCCACGAAACATTTTTTCATTCAAGAGTTCTTCAACTTTAAATGTCACTTTAAAAAAACTGATTTGTTCCACAGCCACGTTGTGAATGCATAAATCAATTTTGCCAAAATCAGTGAACTCTTTATGCGCAAGCCCCAACTCCTTGCCCTCATACGTTGGCAGACCTTCTGAATTCAAAAACACGCGAGAATCCAAACCATATTTTTCACCGTTAAAAATCACTGCTCCGTTGCTGTCTTCCAGTATTTTTCTTTCGCGCGCTTCTTTAATATATTTCATACAATCGCCGATTATTTCCGACTCCATGTATTCACGGTCAAAATGCGAATATACCCGCGCATAAATCTCATAAAATTTTTCCAAACTCCACGCTTTGCCTGTCTCCCACAACTTATTTATTTCTTTATCACTCTTGTCATATATTTTTTTATTTATCTTCTTGATCTCTTCCTGCTCTTTCTCGTTTTCAAAAACAGCCGCGCCATCAGCATAGCACTTTCCAAGCAAAGCAACTTTTTTATCAGCCGTTTTTGGATAATCTTCTTTTTTTATTTTTTGAAAAGCCCATAAACATTTGGCAATATGCATGCCCACGTCACCTTGATAATTCACGCGAATCACTTTTGCGCCTTGCGCTTCAAAAATTCGCACCAATGACTCTCCCAAGATTATATTGCGCAAATGACCAACATGAAAAGCCTTGAAAGGATTTGGCTGGCCGTATTCCACAACAACTCTTTTTCCTTGTTTGCTTTTACTATGACCGTATTTATTCTTTTTATTTTTTATCTCTTTCAAAACTTCTTCCATTAAATATTCGCGATTCACAAAAATATTGAAATACGGCCCGACAGAGCCGACAGAAGAAATAATATCATCTTTTTTTATCACACAGGCTAAATTACTTGCGACTTCAGCCGGATTTTTTTTTAGCTCTACTGCCAAATCAAAACACGGCAGACTCAAGTCTCCCATTTGCGAATCTGGCGGATAGACAAAATTATCTTGCCGTACCGCTTCACTGCCCAGCGCTTTATTTACGCGCTCAATTATTTCTTTTTTTATTTTATCCAACACGGACATTTATTTTAAAATTATTTTTACAAACCCCCTCTTTCCTTTTTGCAACAACACACCATCTCTTTCTATCTTCACCTCTCTATTTATATCATTGATAATCTTCCCGTCAACTTTTACCGCGCCTTGCTGAATCAAGCGCCGCGCCTCGCCCTTGCTCGGCGCTAATTTTGCGTCAACCAACAACTCCACGATTAATGCTTTCTCTTTGTCATACTTAATTTCCGCCACTTCATCCGGAACTTCTTTATTCTGGATAGTTTTAATAAAATATTCTTCTCCTGCTTTTGCTTCTTTTTCGCTTTTTAATAATTTTACTATTTCAAAGCTTAGTTTCATTTTCAAGTCTCTGGGGTTTGCTTTGTTGTTTATCAGATCTTTTTTAATCTCTTGTACTTCATTTATGGGAAGTTTGGTGCAAAGTTCAAAAGCTTCGCCAATCACTCCGTCCATCCAAGACATGACTTTACCGTACATATCTTCGGGCTGTTGATCCAAAAACACGGCATTGCCTTCGCTCTTACCCATTTTTTTACCCTGCTCATCGGCCAATAATTTCAAAGTCATGACAAATTTATTTTTCATGCCCAGCGCTTTCATCAAATCCCGTCCAGCCATCATATTAAACATCTGGTCATTTCCGCCTATTTCCAAATCAACGTCCATAACGACTGAGTCGTAACCTTGCGCCAGCGGATATAAAAATTCATGAAGATAAATCGGTTTTTCGTCGGACAATCTTTTTTGAAACATATCGCGTTGAATCATCTGCTGAACCGTAAAATGAGAAGAAAGTTCAATCAAATCTTTGAATGTCAATTTATCGCTCCACTTACTATTATATTTTACAACCGCCTTATTTCTACCTTTAAAATCTATAATTTTTGATGCTTGTTTTTTATAATTTTTACAATTTTTTAAAACTTCTTCTCTAGTCAATTTCGCTCTTACCGCCGCTTTGTCAGTCGGGTCGCCAATCATGCCAGTAAAATCGCCGATTAAAAAAATTACATCATGCCCTAATTCTTGAAATTGGGATAATTTATTGATTAAAATCGCATGACCGATATGCAAAGACGACGCGCTTGGGTCAAAACCGCAATAAAGCCTCAGTCTTTCTCCGGAAAAAAGTTTCTTTTTCAATTCATCTTTTCCCGGATAAATTTTTTCCACCCCTCTTTCCAAAAGTTCGTCAATCTTTTCTTTATCTGTATTTATTTTAGACATAAAAAATTATTTTATTGTTTAATATAAGTTATCTTTATTTTATATTATTTGATGGTGGTTGGCAAATGAATAATTGCTTTCATGGTTTTTTATATGTTATAATAGATCTATGATTAAAATAAAAAAGGAAGGTATTATTCTCGCTCCAACCAAATTGCCATTTGAAAGCAAATGTGTTTTTAATCCTGCGATTTATCAAGACGGTAAAAACATTCATGTGATTTATCGCGCCTTGGATGATAAATTCATGTCCTGCTTCGGTTATGCCCGCTTGGACGGACCGCTCAAAGTTGCGGAGCGCTGGAAAAAACCTTTTATGGAAAAAAAATTCAGCTACGAGAGTAAAGGCATTGAAGACCCACGCATCGTAAAAATTGATGATACTTTTTACATGACCTATGTGGCGCACAACGGCGTGGACGCGGTCATCGCCTATGTGGCCGGAGATACTTTGTTTGACCTGAAAAGATGCGGAATCATCAGCCCAAAAATAAGTTATAAACGAGCCGGAAAGCTTTTTAGATACACTAAACTGAAAGATGAATATTTGATGTTTGCCGGCTTCTACGAAAATTACTGCGCCAAAAACGTATTGGTTTGGGAAAAAGACGGGGTTTTGTTTCCGGAAAAATTTCATGACCAATTTGTCATGCTTCACAGAATTCTCCCGGATATCCAGGCCGCGTATTTTAAAGATTTCGCAGACCTGAAAGACGAGAATTATTGGCACAACCACATTCAGCACCTTGCTAAACACGTTGTTTTGGAAGGACGGCAAGGATTTGAAGCGCGACACATTGGCGCCGGCGCTCCACCCATAAAAACAAAAAAAGGCTGGTTACTCATATATCACGCGGTTGAACCAAAAAATAAAGGCCGAATTTATCGAGCCGGCGCCGCGCTTTTGAACCTGCACCATCCGCAAAGAGTAATCGCTCGCTTGCCATATCCTCTTTTTTCTCCGGAAGAAAAATGGGAGCACCAGGGCCACGTGCATAATGTTGTGTTTCCGACCGGTACGGCTGAATTCGGTAAAAAACTATATATTTATTACGGCTCCGCAGATACTTACGTGGCTTGCGCAAGCGTTGATAAAGACAAACTTATTGACGAACTTTTGAAATATAAAGTAAAAAGCTAGCTCATGCTCATAAACCTAATTCCGTATCTATGAAATCAAAATCACCGTGCATACTATATATGTCCAGCTATCCGCCGAGAGAATGCGGTATCGCGACTTTTACCAAACACCTGACCGCGGCCCTGGACAAGGAATTCAGCCCGGAAATTCAAAACAAGATATTGGCCATGAATTATAGTGGCACTTCAATTTACAATTATCCGCGCAAAGTCATTAAACAAATCAATGAAACGGAGATTGAAGACTACCTTAATCGCGCCAATGAAATAAACAAGATGCCACATATTAAAGCTGTAAATATTCAGCATGAATATGGGCTTTTCGGCGGAGAATTCGGCGAATATCTTTTGATGTTTTTAGAACTCTTGAAAAAACCTGTTATTCTGACTTTTCACACCATCTTGCCGAAACCTGAAGAAAAAATGAAAAAAATTACCAGAATCTTGACGGAAAAAGCCACGGCAGTCGTTGTGATGGCCAACACTCCGGCCAAAATGCTCCATGAAATATACGGGGTGCACAAAAATAAAATTTTTATCATTCCTCACGGAGTACCTCATGTCACTTTTCCTTCCAAATCGCGTTTTAAAAAAAGATTGAATTTACAAGGGCGAATAGTCCTCTCCACCATCGGCATGCTTGGGCGGGACAAGGGCATTGAATACGCCATCGAAGCTTTGCCGGAAGTAATCGCGGAATATCCGAATATATTATATTTGATCATCGGCGCGACACACCCCGTGGTTTTGCACAACGAAGGCGAAAAATATAGAAATAAATTAAAAAGGATTATTCAAAAAAATAATTTGCAAGAGCACGTAAAATTTTACGATAAATATCTGGATGATCGGGAATATATTGATTTCTTGCGCGCCACGGATATTTATATTTCACCAACTTTAAATCCTCGCCAAGCTGTCAGCGGCACAATATCCGAGGCACTGTCATGCGCTTGTCCGATAATTTCCACTGCCAATCAATATGCTCGCGATGTTATTGACGATGGACGAGGAATTTTGGTGAGATTCAAAAAATCGGGTGATATCAAAAACGCTCTTTCGCGCATTTTGTCCGATCGGAAAGCAATGAAAGAAATGGGCAAAAATTCTTACTTTTATTCACGGCACATGACTTGGCAGAATGTGGCCCTGTCTTATTTTAAAATATTCAACGAATATGCCAAAATCAGGCCACGCGATAAAAGCAAACTGCCGCCAGTTAATCTTTCCCACGTCAAAACCTTGACCGATGATTTTGGCATTATCCAATTTGCCCAGCATACCAAGCCGGATACAAATTCCGGATATTGCGTTGACGACAATGCTCGAGCGCTCCTCGGATGCGCGGAAGAATACGCCAGAAAAAAATCAATTGCCGTCTTAAAACTTGTTAAAATTTATTTGAATTTATTAAAATATACCCAGATGTCCGATGGTAAATTTAATAATTTTATCAGCTATAATAAAACCTTTCTTTTAGATGGTGAGAGTCAAGATTCTTTCGGCCGAGTTATTTGGGCGCTTGGTTATGTCACGGCCGAAGAATCATTGCCGGAAGACATAAGAAAAGAAGCAAAAAAAATATTAAACAAAGCCGTCAAACAAATTTCAGAAATCAGTTCCTTGAGAGCCGTGTCTTTTGCCATTATCGGCTTGTCACACTTAATTGAAAATGAAAAAAGAATCGGAAACGACGCCGAACAATATCTTAAAACGCTGGAAAAATTATGTAATCAACTTATAAAATGTTTTAACAAAACGACAAAATCAAAAAATAATTGGACGTGGTTTGAGGACTGTCTCACTTACTCAAACTTTAAATTGCCGGAAGCGCTGTTTCGCGCTTATAAAATAACAAAAAATAAAGAGTATCTTCATGTTGCGGAAAAAAGCATTAAATTTATCAGCGATATTTCTTTTGAAAAAAAAGACTATTTTTCTCCAATCGGTCAAGACGGTTGGTATTACAGAAATGGTAAAAGAGCATATTTTGACCAACAGCCGGAAGACGCTTCTTCGGCCGTAGAAGCTTTGACCACGGCTTATGAAATTACCAAGAAAAAATACTACAAAGAAAAAGCCGAGCTGGCTTTTCAATGGTTTCTCGGCAAAAATCATTTAAGTCAAATGGTTTACGACGAAGCAACCGGTGGCTGTTATGACGGCGTTGGCAAATATTCCCTGAATTTCAACCAAGGCGCCGAATCCACGCTCTCTTATTTTTTAGCCAGATTGGCGATTGAAAAAGTTTGATTGATTATTTTTATTTCATAACGCGGTTATGATTTAAAATTTAGATAAAAAAATAATTATGAACAAGGATACGACACAAAAAGCGTACGATAAAGCCCTTAAAGTTTTGCGATCTTGCAAACACAGAGAAGGTTTTTACGCTTCCGGCTTGCCCGGCGGATACGAGGCGGTTTGGGCGCGGGACAGTATGACGACGGCCATGGGCGCTTCTTTTTTTCCGGAATTTAAAACCACGATTAAAAAAAGTCTGGAATTGCTGGCTAAAAATCAAGCCGAAACAGGGTTGATTCCAAATTGCGTCGGATCATACAATACCGATCGGCAATCAGACGTAACATTCAATTCTCTGGACGCGCCGCTTTGGTACGTCATCGGACATTTTGTTTACGCGCAAAATTACGCGGATAAGTCTCTTTTGCAAAAGCAAAAGGAAAATATCGCCAAAGCTTCGTTCTGGCTCCGATGCCAAGATCCGGACAATCTCGGACTGGTAGCGCAACAACCGACCGGCGACTGGCAAGACGCTTTTCCACACAAATACGGATACACAATTCACGGCCACGCACTTTATTACGCTGTCTTAAAATTTTTAGGCGAAAAAAAAGCGGCAGAAAGCTTAAAAAAAATTATTAACGGTCAAGAAAAAAAATATTCATCTTTATATAGCCCGAAACTGGGATATTATTATCCGTGGGGCTGGAAAAATCATGACGGAATACGCGAACATGAAGAGTGGTTTGATGCGGCCGGCAATCTTTTGGCTATTATCACCGGTTTAGCCGATAAAAGAATAGCCCGAAAAATTTTAAAATTTATTGAAAAGAAAAAAATCAATCGGCCGTTTCCCTGCAAAGCAATTTGGCCGCCAATTAAAAAAGACGACAAAGAATGGCACTCTTATTTTTCTAAATGCAACGCCCGCGAACCATACAATTATCTCAATGCCGGCATTTGGCCGTTCATCGGCGGATTTTACGTCGCGGCGCTTGTAAAGATGGGTGAATTTAAAAAAGCCGAAGCAGAACTTGGCAAATTAGCCGAGGCAAATTTAAAAATCATTAAAAATCCGACAACGCCACCTTATATCATAAGCGGAAAAAAACATCATCTCTCTTCCTCTGAGATGTTGAGAATGCGCCAAAAAGAATTTAACGAATGTTTGCACGGCAGAACCGGCGAGCCAACCGGCGAGCCATATCAAGCCTGGTCGGCCGGCGCGTATCTCTATGCTCATGAATGCGTGAAGCGAAAAAAAATTTTGTTTTTTTAATTTAATTTTATAAACATAAGGGCGGGTGCAAGACCCGCCCTTATTAAAATACGTTTTTTATTCTATTTCAAATTCAAATTCTTCTCAATCATGTCCAACGCTTTTTTTGCCACATCCACATATTGATAATTTGCCATAGCATGCTTGCGCGCCGCCTCTCCCATCTCTTCGCGCAATTTATCGTCTGTTAATAATTTCAAAGTGTATTTCGCCAGTTCTTCAATGTTCGCGCGATAAGCAAACACTTTCGGTTTGTCAAACTTTATTTTGTGGTCAGCTTCAAAGCCCATACTCTCATACGCCCACTCTTCTGTGAGCTCCACGGTCTCACAAACGTTTGCGAGAAATCCGGTTTTACCATGCACAATCGTGTCCACCGGTCCGCCTACGTTTATTGAAACAACCGGGCGACCGCATGCTTCTGCTTCCATTTGAATCATGCCGAAACCTTCCAAACGCGACGGCGCGGCGTAAATATCACAAGCCGAAAGCAAAAACGGCATAAAGTTGTGAGAGAACGCGCCGGACAAATATCTGATTTTTCCTCTGTCCAGTCCCAACTGCTCAATCAACTCGTCTTCTTCTTGGCCATGTGTTTCGGCTGATTCCGAATCCCAATGTTTTAAAACATATTTCCAGTTTTTAAAATCTTTATCCACGAGTGCCAACGCCTTAAACATTTCTTGCGCGCCCTTGCTGGTCACATCACCGCCAATAGTCAAAATCATTTTTTCGTGTGGCTGGACACCAAGCATTTCCCGCAATTTTTTCACCCGTGGGTCATCATGGGAATACGGCTGCACTTCTTTCGGGTCAAATCCAATCGGTAAAGTACGAAAATTTTTCACGTCCACTCCGTCTCGCTCGTAAGTTTCCGTCACCCAATCGCTGGTCGTAAAAACCAAAGGCAAGGCGCTGATCACTTCTTGATAATTCGCTACCCAACCATCCGCCACAAACCACGGCACAGGAATTACGCCGTTATTTTTCGGGCTGAAAATGATATCCGGCGCGTAAGTCCAACAGCCGATACCCACAGCCACGTCTGGTTGAAAACCGCTCCAAACCCATTGTTTTTGAAAATTTGGACGATAATGGCAAGGAACAACATCGACGCCAAGCTCTTTAAAACCTTTATAAAGCAAATCTCCTTGAATGCTTAATCCATCAGGTTCGACAGGATGGGCGTATAAAACAGCTATTTTCATAAATAATAAATTTAATTTATTTTAAATGTTTCTTTGTTAATACAATATCCGACATCAATGCCGTCCATCTCATAGCCATACATATTGGATACGATTTCTTTTTTCTCTTTCAATTCTTTGGGAGATAATTCAACCGTGAAATCAGAATCATCTCTATTCATAATTTCGTTTTTACCTCTTTTCTTTTGATAATTAAAATAAAAAACATTTTCACTCTTTATTGTCTTTCTATCTATAATATTTTTCACGGCATTATGGACTTGAACGTGAACTGGGTGACCGTATTCGCCATTCAACCCGTGAGTAAATAAAAAATCAAAATCTTGCCCGCGCAATTTCTCTTCAATTAATTTTTCCGCTGCTTCTCTACTCTCTTTATCATTCAATCTCCCCTCATCATCCAAATCGGTAATCAAACATTTCGCGCCATAATAATCGCAAACTTTTTTAAACTTCGGAGCGCGGTCAGAGTCAGAAGATCGACATAGAGAAAAAATCGTCCAATTCAAGTTTTTATTTTTCAAAATCGTTCCGCCCATCCAAATTGTTTCGTCATCCGGATGCGCCACAATTATTATCGCGCGCTCGTTCGGAAAAAATTTTTGTCCGTTAGACATATTATTTTTAATATAATCAAATTACCCCTCACCAAACGGTAAAGTTAAAAATAAAACGCCTTTTCGAAATTTGGCCTGAGCTGCGCTCGCGTCAATTTTTTCCGGTAAAATGATCTGTCTATAAAAATGTCCCCAATCACATTCACGTCGTAAATATTCATACTCTTCATCGTCATCGCCAAAAAATGGCGCGCTTCTTTTGCCGTAAATCGTGACAACGTCGTCTTCGCTTTCAAAATCAATATCCAAATCAGCCGGTTCGACTCCGGGCATATGCGCGACCACAACAATACTGTCATCCGTTTGAATTATATCAACATCAAGCTGTAGATAACGACTGATCGCGTCTTCACTCGTTTTTGATTCTTTATCTTTCTCCAATCTTTCTAAAAGTCCCATGGTTCTTTAATAAATAAATTCTTAACATTAAAATTATACCACAAACATTGGCAAAATGCTAAATTTACGCGCAGTAATTTAATTTTTTTTCAAATTTTTGAGTTCTTCTTCTCTCTCTTTTAAATTTTTCCTTTCTCTTTCAATAATATTTTTAGGCGCCTTGTCCAAAAATTCTTGGTTGGCAAGTTTATTTTTGAGTTTGTTAATTACTTTTTCTAAATTATCAATATCTTTCTTGATTCTAACTTTTTCTTTTTCTTTATCAACTGCACCAATCAAAAATATTCTAATATTTCCTACTGCTATGTTAATTGCATCTGCGATTTCATCTCCTGCTGACCTGATCTCCAACTCCTCAATTCCAGTTCTTAATTTTTTTATTAATTCAGATTGTTCTTTTACCAAATCCGTTTTGTCTCCAGCATAAATCACGGCCTTAATTTTCTTTGCTGGCTCAATTTTATTTTCAGATCTGGCATTTCTGATTGAAGAAATAATTTCTTTAATCAATTCAAAATCATTTCCGTTAAACTTACCTTTTAAAGTGACTGGCCACTTTTCTACTATTAGATTGCTTTTGTCTAAATTCTTCCAAATTACTTCTGCCACAAACGGCATAAATGGATGCCACATTTTTAATAAATCTCTTAAAACAATGGCTAAAACTTTTTCTTTTTCTGCTGACTTTTCAAACTTACTAGCTTCTAAATACCAATCAGCTAAATCATTCCAAGTAAATTCTCTTAATTTTTCACCAGCTTGAGAAAAATTATAATTTTCTAAATCATTTCCAACCTCTTTAATTAAATTATCTAATTTTCCAAGTATCCACCTGTCTGCTAAATTTAATTTTTTATTATCTATTTTTATTTTATTTATATTATCTATCTTGTCTTCTAAATTATCTAATATATATCTAGAAATATTCCATAGCTTATTTACAAAGTTTTTTCCACTCTCAACTTTTTCTTCATAAAATTTGGAATCATTTCCAGGAGCTATACCGAGTATCAAACTTAAACGCAAAGCGTCAGCTCCATATTTATCAATAATTTCAATTGGATTAATGCCATTACCAGCTGATTTCGAAAATTTATTTCCGTTCTTATCACGAAGCATGCCGTGAATATAGACATTTTTAAAAGGTATATCGTCAAGCGCGTAAGTTGACATCAATATCATACGCGCCATCCAAAAGAATAATATTTCATAACCCATCTGCATCCAAGCTGATGAATGATAATTTTTTAAATCTTCAGTCTTCTCTGGCCAACCCAAGGTTGAAAATGTCCAAGTTCCTGAAGAGAACCACGTATCTAGGGTATCAGGATCTTGTTTTAATTCTTTAATTCCGCATTTAGGACATTTTTCTGGTTTTTCTTTTACACAAATTACTTCACCACACGCACAATACCAAACAGGGATTCTATGTCCCCACCAAATCTGTCTACTAATACACCAATCTCTTAAATTATCAATCCAATGAAAATATTGGTTATTAAATCTATCAGGAGTAATTTCTATTTTCTTTTCCTTGTCACCACTATGACCAACTGCGACTGCTTCCTTCATTAAGTCTTTCAAACTTTTTTCTTTTCCGGGAATTTTTTTGTTTACAGCCACAAACCATTGTTCCATCGGGATAACTTCCACTACGTCCTTAAAACGATCTGAGGTACCAATATTATGAACTATCTCTTCTTCTTTTTCTAATAAATTATTTTTTCTTAACCATTCTACAAATTTGTCCCTTGCTGTTTTTGCATCAAGCCCTGTATATTCTTTTCCTGCTGCCTCTGTCATCTTCCCATCTTCTCCAATAATTTTAATTAATTTTAAATTATGTCTTTCTTTCATTTCAAAGTCAATCATACTATGAGCTGGCGTAACGCCGACCGCTCCGGTTCCATATTCTGGATCAACTTCTTTATCACCAATAATTTCTATATTTAATGGCTCTTTGGCCCCCACATCTACTGTAAAAGTTTGATTAATATATCTTTTGTATCGCGCATCTTTTGGGTTTACGGCCACGGCCACGTCACCCAATTTTGTTTCCGGACGAGTGGTGGAAACAAAAATTGGAAAGTCTTTAGAATATTTAAAAGTATATAATTTTGTTTTTTCTTCTCTGTACTCAAGCTCATCGTCAGAACAAGTTGACTGACCCTTAACTGACCAATTAATAACTCTGTAGCCCTTGTAGATCAAACGGTCATTATACATTTTTATAAACATCTCATTGACTGCGCTTGATCTTTTTTCATCAAAAGTATAAGCAAAACGAGACCAATCGCAACTTGTACCCAGTCTTTTTATCTGACTAATAATTGTTGCTTTAGAATTTTCAGCATACTCCCTAATTCTCTTCAATAATTCTTCTCTACCTAGTTCTTCTCGAGGATTTTTTATGCCCTCGGCCATGAGAAGTTTTTCTACCTTGGCTTGGGTGGCCACTGCCGCATGATCCGTGCCCGGAATAATCACGGCCCTCTTTCCTTTCATGCGCTGATAACGAACTTCAATATCCATTATAGTGTTTTCCAAGGCATGTCCCAAATGAAGAACGCCGGTCACATTTGGTGGCGGCATCATAATGGAATATTTTTCAGCCGTCTTGGGTAAATCCAAATTATCCGGATTAAAAAAACCTTTTTCTTCCCAGTTTTTATATATTTGGTCTTCATACTCAACCGGCTCATATGCTTTTGGAAATTCTTTTTTCATACTATAATATTAATAACTTTACAAATAAATTATAACACTGTTTTAATCGTATCAAACAAGCCGTTGTTTGACAAGATTAAAAATTTTGACAAAAGAAAAGAAAATCATTCTAACAGAAGAAATCCTTGACACTCGCCTCTATTTTCTATATATTTAACTATTGGATATGCTTACTAAATAAGCATAATAATAAGCAAAAACAACGCTATCGTTACACGGCTGATGGCTGTCGACTGATGACTAAAATATGTTGACACAAGAACAACAAATATTTGAGCAAATAAAAAAAGCGAAAAATATTTTAATCACTTTCAATAAACTTTGGAACGGCGACACAGTGGCTTCGGCTTTGGCTATGTATACATATATCAAAAAAATGGACGGTGAAAAAACAGTTGAAATCGCGGCGGAAAAATTTGATCAAATAAAACTATATAATTTTTTGCCTAATTACGAAAAGATCGCTTGCTCGCTTGATAATTTGAGAAAATTTATTATCTCTTTGGATATCAGCAATGCCAAGGTGGATAAAATAAAATACAAGCTGGACGACAATACTCTTGATTTTATTATTTCGCCAAAAGAAGGATTTTTTACCGCGGACGATATTAAATCGCGCTCCGGCAATTTTAAATTTGACTTGGTGATTGTTTTGGATACTCCGGATTTGGAATCACTCGGCACCATCTATGACAATGACACTGAATTTTTTTACCAAGTTCCAGTTGTCAATATAGACCACCACGCGAACAATGAAGAATACGGGCAAATCAATTTGATTGAACTTACTTCAATCGCCACTTCGGAAATTTTGTTTAATTTATTTATTGATCACGCGCGTGAATTGATTGACGAGAATATCGCCACCTGTCTCTTGACCGGCATCATCGCCAAAACCAGAAGCTTTAAAACGCAAAACATTACTCCAAACGCGCTTTCCATTTCTTCCGAACTCATATCCATCGGAGCGCGCCGCGAAGAAATAGTCAATCGCCTGTACCGCTCCATGCCGATTAACGTACTAAAATTATGGGGTCGTGTTTTGGCCAGGCTTTCCGGCACTTTGGACGACCGACTGGTTTGGTCGGTTTTGAATACTACTGATTTTGAAAAAACAAGCACAGAAGAAAAAGACTTGGGCGAAGTTATTGACGAATTGATTATAAACATACCGCAAGCAAAAATTATTGTCATGTTCTATGAAAACATGGATAAAAAATTTACCAACTGCTTAATTTATTCCGTAAAAAATATCAACTCTTTACACTTGGTTGGCAAATGGAATCCGACCGGCACAAAAGCAATTGCCAAAATTTCTTTATCAACAAGCATTTCCGAAACCGAAAAAGAAGTTATCGGACATATTAAAGAAACCATGGAAAAACTGCCAAACTAAAAGATTCTCGCTTGCTTTTTCGAATTAAAAATGATATATTTTATTAAGGATTTACCATCCTTTTTTTGTTATTATGGACGGCTAGCTCCCACCTTCGCTCGCTACAGCGAGCTACGGCGGGCAAGGCAGTTGGTCAAATATTTATAGAGGACGACTAGCTCAGTTGGTTAGAGCGCTACGTTGACATCGTAGAGGTCACTGGTTCGAGCCCAGTGTCGTCCACAATAATCAGATATCGGATGTCAGATATCGGATGTCAGATTTTTAGTTAAAATGTTTTTCAAAAGTCCGATATCCGACATCTGATATCCGACATCCGATAACGGGCATGTAGCTCAGGGGTTAGAGCACTCCGACTTTAAGTCGGAGGGGTCGATGGTTCGTCCGATATCATTCACAAAATAAATCGAGATCTGATAAAATCTAATAATGCGCCCATAGCTCAGGGGTTAGAGCATTGCTCTTATAAAGCAGGGGTCGATGGTTCAATTCCATCTGGGCGCACATGAACACTTTTCAACACAAAAATACACCCGGTATTTATATTATTCAAAGTCAGAAAAATTTTCGATATTACATCGGAAGCACAGGCAATGTTGAAGAGAGGTTAAAATATCACAACAACGGCCGAGTCAAGGCTACTAAATTGTTATCTCCTTGGAAAATAAAATTTTTTCAGCCATGCCCAAATATAACCGTAGCCAGACAAATTGAATATCAGCTTAAAAAACTTAAACGTCGTGATTACATAGAAGGTATAATAAAAAAACAAAAAATTAAAGGGAAAATAGCTCTATTATTAAGTTAGAGCACTCCGACTTTAAGTCGGAGGGGTCGATGGTTCAATTCCATCCATGCCCACAGGGTAAGTTAAAAGTGATTTAATTAATTTGCAAAAAATTATAAAAGATTATATAATATAGACAGAATTTAATTATAAGTTTTAATATATGAGAAAAATATTCAAATTATTTTCCGGCATCAAGGAAGATGACGAGGAAAAATTTAAAGATGAATTATTGGATCAAAATATAGGATTGCCGGATGAAGGCAAGTGGCTTGATGACGAAGAATATGAAGAGGGTCAGCTTTCCGTTGATGTTTATCAAACCCCGAGCAGTCTGGTGGTCAAATCAACCATCGCAGGAGTCAAACCGGAAGATATTGATATTTCCATAAACAATGACATGCTGACCATTAGAGGAAAAAGAAAAATGACTGAAGAAATAAAAGGTGAAAACTATTTGTTTCGAGAGTGCTATTGGGGTTCATTTTCTCGGTCAATTATTCTGCCAGTGGAAATTGAAGCGGAAAAAATTGACGCGAGCATTGAAAATGGCGTACTTACAATTGTCTTGCCGAAAGCCAGGAGCGCGCAAGAAATTTCTATAAAAGTAAAAGAAAGATAATGATATTGGAACTAACCGTGGATAGATTTGAGGAGGGCACCGCGATACTAAAAACAAAAAATAATAACGAAATCGTTTGGCCGAGCGAAAATCTGTCGCCCAAAACCAAGGTTGGTTCTGTTTTAAAATTTTTTATTGCTGAAAAAGGCGGTAAATCAAGCGAGGGGCGAAAATTCGCGAAAGATATTTTAAATGAGCTTTTGGAAATTAAAAATACGGGATAAAAATTTTACTGCCCTATGTTTTGGTTCAAATCAAAAAAAGAAATAATTATAAAATGGCTAATTGGAATTTTAGCTGTTTTTTTTATCTTTTCTATTTGTGTCTGCGTTTCGTATATATATTTTGAAACAAAATATCAAGAAAAAATATATCCGGGAGTTTTCGCTGGAAATATTAATTTGGGTGGAAAAACCACAGAGGAAGCCTTAAATATTTTGAATCAAAAAGCGGACGTCTTAAATCAAAACGGCATCGCTTTTAAATATGATTATTTTCAATCCGTTCTTCTGCCGGTTTTTTCTTCCGCGGAAAGCGATTTGGCTTATCAAATTATTAATTTTGAAATTGAAAATACTGTCAACAATTCGATTGATGTGGGGCGCAGTGGAAACCTTTGGAACGACCTGAAAGAAAAAACAAAATTGTTTTTTGTTAAAAAACAAATCAATGTTGTTTATAGAATGAACGAAGAGGAAACAAAAAAATTTTTAGATAATATTTTTTCAAAATTTAACACTCCGCCGCAAGATGCCACGCTCATCTCTCCGGCTTCCGGAAAATATGAAGTGCAAGATGAAGTATTCGGGCAAGTATTGAATTATGAAGACGGCCTGAATAAATTGAAAAAACAATTATCCGACCTTGATAATAGCGCCATTCAATTGGTTGCGGAAATAAAACAGCCGCAAATTTATAAAAAAGATTGTATAAATATTGAGCAAAAAGCATTAAAAGCTTTGGACTCTGCTCCGCTGATTTTAAAATATAATGATTTGAAATGGACGATTGATAAAAAACTATTATCAAACTGGCTGACTTTAAAATTAAACGATAAAAACAACGATGACCGGGTTATGGTTGGAATTGACAATGAAAAAGGGAAAATATATTTGGAAAAAGTTATTGCTCCGCAAATTGACAAAGAGCCTCAAGACGCCAAATTTGAAATCAAAGACGGAAAGGTGCTAGAATTTCAAGCAAGCCGTGACGGAGAAAAAATAAACATTGAAGAAACTTTGCAAAAAATTGAATCAACCGTAATTGATGAAGTCCAAGACAATAACGAAATTGAATTGGCAACGCAGATACTGAAAAGCAATATTAACATGAATTCTGTAAACGACCTGGGAATTGAAGAAATTATCGGCACCGGCCATTCCGATTTTTCCGGTTCGCCGCAAAACAGAAGGCAGAACATCAAGGTTGGCTCAGATACTTTGAACGGAATAATTATCAAACCCGGAGAAGAATTTTCTCTGCTTCACGCCCTGGGAGAAATCAATAGAGAAACCGGATATTTATCAGAACTGGTAATCAAGGGCAACAAAACCGTTCCTGAATTCGGTGGCGGACTTTGCCAGGTTGGCACAACTATTTTTCGCTCCGCGATTGCTTCCGGACTGCCAATCACCATGCGCCAAAACCATTCTTATCGCGTTTCATATTATGAACCGGCCGGAACAGACGCGACAATTTACGATCCATGGCCGGATATGAAATTTTTAAACGACACTCCTTATCATATTTTAATCCAATCAAGAATAGAAGGTAATGACCTCTATTATGATTTTTGGAGCACGAAAGACGGAAGAACTTCCACCAGTACCGCGCCGGTGATTTATAATATCAAAAGTCCCGGTCCGACAAAATTAATTGAAACTTTGGATTTGGAACCCGGAATAAAAAAATGCACCGAACGCGCTCACAATGGCGCCGATGCTTATTTTGATTATATAGTAACTTATTCTCCAAATAATCCACCAGCTGACAGCAACGGTGCGGATGACCTGACAAGAGAAAAAAGATTTTCATCGCATTATGTTCCATGGCGAGAAGTCTGCTTGATTGGTGTGGAAGAATTGTCCTCCACCTCCACTGAAATAATTGCTAATTAATTTTTTTCACAACAAAAAACCGACTTTAGCGGGTTAGGCAAGAAATTTTTATTAGGTTAAATTTAGTAGAAGAACCAAATTAGACCTAACAAGAAATCCCCATGCTTGTCGTGCCTGACCCGCTGAAATCGGTTTTTATTTTTTTCTCAAACTATTTTATAACTTTTATCGTAATTTTTTATATTAGCATACAAAAAATTATTTGTCAATAGATTTGTCAAAAAATTATTAAAAAACTATTATTTTCACTAATATTAAACAACTAAAATAACTTGTCTTGTCTTTCTTTGTAGCTAAAAATCTTAACAGCGCCATATTGGCCGTCAAAGCCGGGACTTACTTTTAATTTGCCATTTCTTACTCTTTCAATGCCTTGAGCGACCTTCGACATGGTAATTTTTTTTAATTTCTCAAAATTCATGTCCATTAAGACCTCCATCTCTGTCCCATTTTTTATAATTCTATCATACTCAAGTTTTACTTTTTTGGAGCTTCTCGATTTCACGTTCAGCGCCTCGGCGATAATCTTATCCAACTCAACCAACTTTATAAATCCGGGCGCGTTCTCCGGCTTAAAGCCAACTGGACGATCGGCCAATTCGTTGACGCGATAATCAACACCAACTGTCAGCGACCGTCCGCATTTTGGGCAAATACCTTTTTTCTTTTTTGTTTCCGCAGGCGAAAAACAAATGCCACAATCGCGATGGCCGTCATAATGATACATGCCCTCTTCCGGATAAAACTCGATCGTATATTTTATTTTGTTAATATCTTTCTTTTTTATACTCTCAAATATTTCGTGATAAGTGAATTTTTCTAAATCAAAAACCGTTGCCTCTCGAGCGATGTTCGGAAGAGAATGTGCGTCCGAACTGGAAAGAAGAGTAAGTTTGTCCAGCGCGGACAATCGCCAATTCATTTCTGGGTCAGAAGAGAGTCCTGTTTCATAAGCATAAATCTTATCCGTATATTTCCCAAAGCACTCTTCCATGGAATCAAATCCGGATTTGGAGCCGAACACTGAAAACCACGGCGTCCAAATATGCGCCGGATAGATCAGAAAATCCGGATGAATAGAAAGACATAACTCCACCAATTTTTCCGCGCTCATCCCGAGGATCGGCCGTCCGTCCGAACGAACATTGAAATTTTTGTCTAAACTCTGAAACAATTTTTCAGCCGCGGAAATATTCGGCGCCAAAACCATAATATGAATCCTCCGACATCTATCGTTCTTTTTATAAATCAAAGCAAACTCGGTTGATAAGATGAATTTTATTTTGTCGTCTGAAGAAGATTTATGCCGATAAAGTCCGGAATCTTTTTTTGTTTCTGTTAATTCGTTTTTAATAGCTTCCAACCAAGCCGGATAAGTATAGTCTCCTGTGGCAACAATGTCCACGCCTTTCACTCGACATGTTTTATCTATATTTTCTAAATTCAAATCGCGCGAACAAGCGCGCGAATATTTTGAATGAATATGAAAATCAGCGATTTGACGCATAATATTATCTTTTATTTTTTCTCAACATATTTGGAAATATTTCTTAAATTATTCAAATCAATTCCTTTGTGAACGGCGATATAATAAGACAATATCTGCAAAGAGATCACGGAAAGAAGCGAGGAAACAATCTCTCCTGTCGCGGGAATTGAAATTATATTTTCTTGCTTAAAATTATCATCGCCTTCTGTGGCAATAATTATATTTTTTCCTTCCAATACTTTTAATTTTTTATAAACCGCCATGTTTTCTTCATAAACACTATCTTGAGGAATAATAAACAGACAAGAAAAATTTTGATTAATAATCGCCTGCGAACCATGCATAAATTCTTCCATTGAGTTTCCTTCGGCATGAACATAAGCAGATTCTTTCAACTTTTGTGCGCCTTCCAAAGCAATTGGATAATTATATTTCTTTCCCAAAATAATCAAATTTTGAACTTTTAAAAATTCTGAAGACAATTTTTCAATTTGGCCGGATTGTCTTAAAACAATTTCAGCCATATCCGGCAACTCTTTTATTTCTTTGATTATTTTTGATGCCTTATCTTGAGATAAATTATTATTTGACAACCCCAATTTTATTGCCAAAAAAATAATTTGCAAAACTTCCGCTGTAAAAGACTTGGTGGCGGCCACTGCTTTTTCTGCTCCTGCTTGGCAATTTATCATCACATCCGACAATTCATTCAACGGTGATTTTTGTTCATTGGTTATACTGATAATCAAAGCGCCTTTTTCTTTGGCCAACTTCACGGCATTCAAAACATCCGTGGTTTTTCCTGATTGACTCATAGCAATAACAACTGTTCCTTCTTCAATCACTGCCTCGCGCGAAACAAATTCATCGGCATATTCAGCTTCACAATTAATTTTCGCCAGCTCTTCAATCACGTATCCGCCAAGAAGACAGGAATGAAATGATGAACCGCAACCGAGTAAAATTATTTTTTTTATATTTTCTATTTTCTCTTCTTTATTTTTTAACTCTTCAAAAACAATATCATCACCTTTCATACGCGCGGAAATTATTTTTTGAAAAATATCCGGCTGTTCAAAAATCTCTTTAAGCATAAAATATTTAAAATTTTCTTGTGTTTTCATATATTCTGTAATAAGTTAATATTATCTTAATCTTATCATTTAAAACGAGTTGCGACAATATGGGCAATATGCTAATTTATTTCTAAACAAAAAAAAGTCCTATTCCCATGGGGATTTCGGACTTTTACTTTCGAGATAACAATAAAACGAACAATCAGAATATCAAACCGAGAAGCTTCAACGCCATTTTCGCGGCGTCTATTTTTCCCGGATTGTGCGTAGCCCCCGCCTTGACCAATTTCTGCCCGTGGCTATCATCCGCCGAACAGGCCAGAATCGGCTTTTCAAAACCGGCTTCAAGAATCTTCGCCACCAAAGACATTGAGTTGGGCTCGTTGCTGTTAATACACGCGTCCATCATAATCAAGTCAATGTCTGCTGAATTTGTAAAAAAAAGAGTTTCTCCCTCTTCAAGCGTGGCCGCTCGCAAAACCTCAATTCCTCTGTCTTCAAGAAGTCTTTTGATCGCCTTGAAATACAAATTATTGTCTTCAACAATCAGCACTTTTGGCATTATTGTGCCTGCCTTTCTTTTTGTGTTTTTACAATATCACAGAGCTCTACTCCTGTCAAGCCAACAAAAAACGCCATTGTTCCGGCGGCGACCTACTTTCCCAAGGCACTAGGCCTAAGTATCATCGGCGCTGAAGGGCTTAACTTCTGAGTTCGAGATGGGATCAGGTGTGACCCCTTCGCTTGAACCACCAGAACAATGGCGTTTTTTATTTGAAAAAATAAATTTAATATCAAAAATGTGGGAAAAATCAAACGGCTTATTAGTACTCCTCGGCTCAATGCATTGCTGCACTTACACCTAGAGCCTATCAATCCCGTCGTCTACGGGAAGCCTGTGAAACTTAATCTTGAAGACAGCTTCGCGCTTATATGCTTTCAGCGCTTATCTAAACCGAAGGTAGCTACCCGGCAATGCTCCTGGTGGAACAGCCGGTACACTAGAGCTTCGTCCTTCCCGGTCCTCTCGTACTAGGGAAGGGCCTTCTCAAGTTTCCGCGATCATAGTGGATAGGAGACCGACCTGTCTTACGCATAATTCGGATTTCAGATGTCGGATATCGGATTTCAGATACCAACATCGCCGAACGTCAACTATTGCTAGTTGTATGGACTATAACTTCATCCTTAAATCATTTTAAGGAGGCTAACGTTTAGTCTCTACGGGCTTCTTTTTTAGAATTCCCTCGGTATTGTCCCTGTGGGATTTTACCGATATTAGTTAGCTTCACATTTAATATTACTATTAAATGCCGCCGTATTATTTGATGTCTTACCTCTGGGCTCAGATGGGTTTAAAAGCCGAATTTTTCAGCTTCTAAACGGTCTGAACCCAGCTCGCGTGCCGCTTTAATGGGCGAACAGCCCAACCCTTGGGAGCTTCTCCACCCCCAGGATGCGACGAGCCGACATCGTGTATTATTCCATTATTACTAATGGTACGGACTATATCTTCATCCTATTAAAATCTTAAATAGGAGTTGGCGTATTATGGCATTGCAAATTTTTGTATAAATACAAAGAAATGCCATAAGCTTTCAAAGAAAGCAAGTCTCTACGGGGTCATAACTCAATTTCTAAATATAAAGATTTTGTGTTTGAGTTAGACTTCCCACGGTATTGTCCATATTTTGTATAAGCTAGATAAAATATGGAGTTCACCGTTATTAGCCAAGTTTTTGTATCTTGATTACTCAAGATAGCACCCCGATATGTTAAGGTGCCGAACCACGCCGTCGCTGTGGACGCTTGGGCGTGACTAGCCTGTTATCCCCGGAGTAGCTTTTATCCGATGAGCTTCCGCCGTTCTATTTCGCACGGTCGGATCACTAAGTTCTGCTTTCGCAACTGCGCGACTTGTAGGTCTTGCAGTAAAGCTGGCTTGTGCCTTTACACTATCTTCCGGATTTCCATCCCGGAATAGCCAACCTTAGTAAACGCCTCAGTTACTTTTTATGCATTTATGTTAATCTAATCCTTTAATTTTATACTTCATTGAATCATGAAGTTCTTTTTTGATTATTTTAGCAAACTTGACAGCACTTTCAGCTAAAATCATTATCTGATAGCCTTCTGGCTGCTTTCTTGGTTTGCTTTGGATATCAAATTTATCCTTAATCGCTTTAATTAATATTTCTACTTCCTTTTTAGTAAAGCCTTGGGTATTAATGATTCTGGCTCTATGATTTTTTGATTTTATAGAACCATCATCCATGAACCATACGGCTAAACTAAGCGGAGTAAGCCAGCGATGAATTAATTTTGGCACAACTTTTTTCTTGTTTTTATAAAACTGGTGTCCATAGAATCTTAAGCTGCCATGAGCAACAGTATTAAACCAGTATTTATAGAAAACTTTTCCATTAAGAATCTGTTTTTTTACTTGGGGCTTGGTTAAAACCCATTCTTTTAACTCATTATATGACCAGTCAACATATTCTTTCTGCTTAAGACTTTGTTCTATTCTTAATTTATATGTTTTGCCATTGTTCTGAGTTTCCAAGTGTCCATCTCCAAGTGTTTTGCCAATTATTATTTCACGCTGCCTAGCAGTTAATTTTAACTGCTTTTTATAATCTTCTATTTCTCTGCTATGCATATATTTATTGATTAGATCTTTAACCTGCTTAAGGACGGAAATTTAAGCATTTCCTAATATTATTAGGCTGTTAAAGTCTTGCAGTTGCCTGCAAGATCAGACTATATCATCTCCCTAAATAGGGAGCCGGCGTTTAGTCGTTGAGGGGTCACTAAGACTTCCCTGCTGATCGTCTGGATTACTGATTTTTCCAATTTTACCTATTAGGTTGGAAAAACTAACCAGAGGTTCCAGCATATAGCCGGTTTGCTGATTGGATCACTCCAATCAGGCCCCATAAAACCCAACTGAAAGGGTTTTATAGTTAAGGCATCCGCCCCAGACAAACTACCCACCAGATACTGTCCTCTATCCTGATTCAAGGATAAAAGTTAGAATTAAAAATATACAAGGGTGGTATCTCACTGGCGCCCGAAGGCTCCCACCTATTCTGAACATGTATACCCCTAATTCAATATCAAGCTGTAGTAAAGCTTCACGGGGTCTTTTCGTCCAATTATGGTTAACGAGCATCTTTACTCGTCCTGCAATTTCGCCGAGTCCTTTGTTAAGACAGTACCCCAGTCGTTACGCCATTCGTGCAGGTCGGAAATTACCCGACAAGGAATTTCGCTACCTTAGGACCGTTATAGTTACGGCCGGCGTTCATCCGCGCTTCAGATCAAAGCTTCGCCGTTGCTCCGCAACAGCACGCTGAGCTTACGCTGATTAACACATTGAACTTACGCCGATTGATTTTAAAATCTATCAGCGATCTATCAACGTTATTATCAGCGGCTTATCCGCGTGTCATTGCGAAGCAATGACTAACCTCTCCCCTTAACGTTCGGACACTGGCCAGGCGTCACCCCCTATACATCCTCTTTCGAGTTAGCAGGGAGCTGTGTTTTTGCTAAACAGTCGCCAGGGTTCTTTAGCTGCGGCCCCGCATTGCTGCGAGGCAGGCCTTATCTCTAAATTACGGCCGCTATTTTGCCTAGTTCCTTAACAAAGGTTCTCTCGTACACCTGAGGCTTCTCGCCTCGTTCACCTGTGTTGGTTTGCGGTACGGTTGCTGTTATATTAGCCCTAGAAGTTTTTCTTGGCAGTCTATCTGTCTGAATCGGCTCTGCAAAAGCTTTGCCTTTTGACAAGCTCTTGAAATTGGCGATCCGGATTTGCCTGGATCATTTCTTAAGCCCATCAACGCTCATACCATAGAAGCGCTCAAATTTTTAGGCTGCGTCACTCCGTCGGAAGATAACAGCAGCGCTGGAATATTAACCAGCTCATCCATCGACTACCCGCGCACTACACGCGGCTGGCCTTAGGACCGGCTAACCCTGGGGCGATTTGCGTTGCCCAGGAAACCTTGAACTTTCGGTGGGCGGGGTTCTCACCCGCCTTTTTGCTACTCATGCCAACATTCTCGCTTCCATGCGCTCCACCACCCCTCGCGGGTACGGCTTCAACGCCCATGGAATGCTCCTCTACCACGCCACTGCTCCGCAGTGGCACGCTGATAAAACGCTGATAGCTACGCTAATGAAACGCTGAAAATAGTCAGCGTAAAATCCGCGTTGTAATCGGCGTAAAATCCGCGTGTCAATGCGAAGCAATGACATCCGCATCTTCGGTAATATGCTTAGCCCCGATAAATTTTCGGCGCGCGGCAACTTGACTAGTGAGCTATTACGCTTTCTTTAAAGGATGGCTGCTTCTAAGCCAACCTCCTAGTTGTCGCAGTCGCGACACCACCTTTTACACTTAGCATATATTTGGGGACCTTAGATTGCGATCCGGGCTATTTCCCTTTTGACTAATGGAGCTTAGCCCCCATAGTCTAACTGCTGGATTACACCTACTGGTATTCGGAGTTTGGTTAAAGACGGTACCTTGCGGCCCGCCCTCATTCAGTGCTCTACCCCCAGTAGTCAGCATCCAACGCTAGCCCTAAAGCTATTTCGAGGAGAACCAGCTATTGCCGAGTTCGATTGGAATTTCACCCCTAACCACAGCTCATCCCCTAGTGTTGCACGACTAGTGGGTTCGGTCCTCTTGAAGCATTTCTGCTTCATTCAACCTGGCCATGGCTAGATCACCCGGCTTCGGGTCTTATCCATACGACATTTTCGCATAACACATAACGCATAACGCATAACAAAAAATATTAAAAATAAATGTTATGTGTTGTGTGTTACATGTTATGCGATACGGGCTATTAACCCTCGCTTTCACTACGCTTACCCCAGCGCTAAATAAATTTTTAAAAATTTACTTAGCGCTGGGTTAAGCAAGCCGCATAGAATAAACTCGTTGGCTCATTCTTCAATAGGCACGCAGTCACCGCGCACAGCGCGGAAATCCCAAATAAACAAGCACCAAATAACAAACAA
>JBDRDI010000007.1:0-6537 GCA_043820875.1 bacterium | reverse complement strand
AATCAAGGCAGGTTTTGTGGACATAATTACAACTACTGGCGCCAATCTATATCACGACTTGCAACGCCAGGAAAGTGATAATTGGTTTGAGGTTCATCCTAATCAAGGCGATATTAAATTACGTAAAGCGGGCTGGACGCGAATTTACGATACCGGTTTTCCAGAAGATGATCTTTGGGAAACGGATAATTTAGTAGTTGATTTGGTTCGTCGGCCGGATTTTGCCCGCTCCATGACCACCACGCAATTTCATAATCTTCTGGGGCGGCATTTGGCGCGGTATGGCAGGCGGCGTTTTAAACGGGCAGACTTAAATCGCAGTATTTTGGTTCAGGCCTACCGCAACGCCATCCCAATTTTTTGCGGCGCGCCGCAAGACGGTTCAATTTTTTTGAACTTGGCATTTTTAAAAAGGAAGCTGGGTCATAAATATAAATTTAGCCTTAACCTGGAAGAAGATATTCATGAATTTGGCTCTTATCATTATTTGGCTAAGAGTCGTTGGACAAAAAAGTTATCAATTATTGTGCTGGGTGGTGGCGTACCAAAAAATTATTCATTGCAACCAGAACCTTATCTTTCACAGATTTGCGATTTAGATGTTGGTGGTTATGATATGGACGTTCAAATTTGTGATGCGCACGTGCAAAATGGTAGCTTATCTTCTTGTACCGCTAGTGAAGCTCATACTTGGGGCAAGACTTCGGAAGATTGCATAAAAAATTCGCAGTACGTTTTTGCGGATGTTACCTCGACTTTCCCTTTTATCGTGCACGCCTTGTTGCAAGAAGGGTTAGAACGGGAATCGCGCCGTCTGCTTGACCATCGTCAAGAAGCAATTGAATTTTTAGACAAAGCTTTAAGAAAACATACGTTGAAAGCCTATTATAATAAGGGTCGGATAAAAAACGGAAATCTTAAAAATAGTAAGTTATAACCTTTACGATAAAGATGAAAAACTTTTTGGACATTGAAACAAAATCATTAGCCGAGGCTCAAGTTGTTATTGTGCCTTTTGGTTTTGAGGCGACAACAACGTACGGGTATGGTTCCAGCAACGGCCCTCGAGCGATAATTGAGGCCAGCAGTCAGGTGGAGTTGTTTGACGAGGAGTTATGGCAAGAGACGTATAAAAAAGTTGCTATCGCGACGATGCCGAAGAAAAAGCCAGTATTAAAAAATCTGGAAGGCGATATTAAAGAAATCATAAAAAATAAAAAATTGCCGATAGTTTTAGGCGGAGAACACAGCATAACGCCATTTATAATGAAAGCATATGAAAGTGTTGGCCATAAAGATTTTTCTATTTTACAGTTTGACGCACACGCGGATTTGCGTGATGGGTATTTGGGTGAAAAATATTCTCATGCCGCGGCGATGCGACGAGTTCTTGATTTTGACGGTGTGAATTTAGTTCAAGTGGGAATTAGAAATATCAGTAACGAAAATGACGAATTAACTTTTTGGGAAAAAAATCAGTCGCGGATAAAAACATTCTGGGCTAAAGATAAAAAGAATTGGCAAATTGAGGAAATCGTAAAAAACTTGAAAAATAAAGTTTATATCTCTTTTGATGTTGACGTATTTGATTCTGGCATAATGCCCTCAACGGGTACGCCCGAGCCAGGGGGATTGGATTGGTACGAAGCTTTAGATGTTTTACGGGCAGTCTGTGCCAAGCGTCAAATTATAGGCGCGGATTTTGTGGAATTAGCCCCTATCAAAAACTTTCACGCGCCTGATTTTTTGGTGGCGAAATTGATTTATCGGTTTATCGGGTATCTTTTTTAATAAAAAACATGATTATTGATTGTCATACGCATATAGAATTTTACTCTGATGAGAAATTCGATGCTCAGCGATTGGCTGTGTCTATGAAGAAGGCTAAAATAAACACAGCGTTAGTTTATTCTGGAGAAATGTTTAATTGTTCTAATGAGAAATTATTAGAAGAGGTCGCGTCGTTTAAGGGAAAACTTTTTCCCATTGGTTCGGTCTCGCCGCTTTCTAAAAATAAGCCGTCACTGGAACAGGTGGAAAAATGGTTAGCCGATAAGGAAATTTATGGTTTAAAATTTTACACGGGATACGAGCCATTTTATCCTAACGATGAAAGGTTGGAGCCTTATTTGAGGCTACTGGAAAAATATGATCAACCAGCAGTTTTCCACAGCGGAGACACTTGGGACCAAGCTAAGGGCGCGAAATTAAAATACTCGCATCCTCTTAATTTCGATGATTTAGCTACTGATATGCCAGATTTGAAAATTGTGATTGCTCATTTTGGCAATCCTTGGGCGATAGACGCAGCCGAAGTTTCTTATAAAAATAAAAATGTTTATGTTGATTGCTCTGGCTTGGTCTATGATTTTGCTCAGTCGGCAGATAGAGCTTTGTTAAAGAGATTATTTTCGGACTATATTTTATTTGGTGGTTCTGTCGATAAACTTTTGTTTGGGACTGATTGGAGCTTGTGTGATCAAAAAGATTATATTCGTTATATTGATCAATTGCCGCTAAACAAGTCGGAAAAGAAAAAAGTTTTTTATGAAAACTCATTAAAATTATTTAATTTATAAAACTATGTTTAAAGAAAAAATGGAGATTGTCGCCCAAGAGTCTGAAGAAGATAAAAAAGAGAGGATTTTGCAGGGCAATATAAAAAGAGAAGAGTTTAAAAATAATCAGGACAATCCAGAGAATCCTTTATTTGAGCACGAAATAATAAAAAGAGCGGGAGAGAAAGAGGAAGCAATTAAGTTTAAAGTATTCGCCATGAGTGAAAAGTTTACGGAGGATCTATTCCAAGAAATAAAAGATTCGTGGGAAGGGGAGGATGTTTCGGCTGATGACCTGGAAGGAGAGATTAATCTTTATCTTGAACAAGAGAGATTGGGCCACCCGACGCTTTACGCGGCTGAGTATTATGTTGTTACTGATAATGAAAACAAGCCGTTTGCCCTAACTGGAATATTTACAACCGATATTCAAGACGGAGCTGGACTTGGCACGAGAGATTTATTAGATCCGGAAAAACATCATATGGTTGTGCGTCTTGGTTGGTATGCGGTTAGTAAACAACACCAAAAATCCGGTGTGGGTGGTTTTATTTTAAATTGGACTGAAAAATTAGCTAAAGCGAGAGGCGGAGCTTTAATTGCCAGCGAAACAAGCGATTGGGTAAGTGAAGAACGGGCGCGCCGAAAGTATGAGAGAAGCGGTTATAAACAAAGTTTTAACGTTAAGGATTATTTCGGTCCGGGACGAGACCTTTTTTCTTATTTTTCTAATATTGGAGAGCAAGATGTCGAGTCTTTTCTTCCCGACGAAGAAATCACTGTTGAGAACAAAGAAGAAATTTTAAAATTAGCCGAAAAGATATATTCTCCTGATAGAGCGGAAGAATTTAGGGTCTGTCTAGATCTTTTTTTGCAACAAAAAAAGGGAGAGCCGGTTATTTTTGAGCCACACAGTTTTGTTTTGCGTGATGAGCAAGGAAAAATTGAAAATTTCTGTGTTGCTTCAACCGGCGTCTATGATAATATCTTATGGGTTAATTGGGACGGGGCAAATCCTGATAATTCAGAGTCTGTTGACAAATTAGCAGGAGCGATAAAGGGCTACGCAAGGGGCATTGATGTAGATGTGATACTTGTGCACAGGGAGGGGGAAGAAAAAAAATACCTAGAAAATGGTTTTCAGTCGGGCGAAAACGGAGTTGGTCCGGATGTCTATGAGAAGGGAGATGAGTCGATGTTTCTGTTTTATACAAAAAAATTGTAAAAACAATATAATGGAAAGAATTAATATTTCAGGCCAACCAGAAAAAGAATCTCGGGAGCAAAGAAACTCACGTTTTATTGAGGGGCAATTAACAGAGCAAGAGATTCAAGATTGCAAAGATCGGGACGAATTTCTTTTTGAACATGAAATTGCGAAATGGAAAGAAAATCATGAACAGTTAACAAAATTTAGAATTTGGTCACTTAGCGAAGGCTCGCAGGAAGAATTATTAGAAAATGTTAAAAACTCTTGGGGTGAGCTAGATTTTCAAGATCTTCGGGAAACTTTGGGTCTTTTTTTTGAACAAAATAAACTTGATCATCCGGCTTTGTTAAGCGCCGAGTATTATGTGGCAACCGATCTAGACAACAAACCGTTTGCAATAACGGGCATATACACTGAAGATCTTTTAAGCGGGTCAGGGTTTGCTACGGCCGACAAGCTAAATATAGATGAGCATTATTTAGCTACGCGATTAGCCTGGTTCTCGGTTAGTAAGGAATATCAGGGCACTGGAGTTGGCGGTTTTCTTTTTGACTGGATTGAAAAAATGGCAAAAAACAGGGGGAGTAAGTTTATGCTAATAGAGACAGATAACTCCGAAAATGAAAAAGTCGCAATAAATTTATATGAAAGTCGAGGCTATGAGCAGGGCTTTGATATTAAAGATTATTTTGGCCCGGGGCGGGATATGATTAATTATTTTGTCAAAGCTGATAACGGAAAGTCGTTTGTTCCGCAAGAAAAAATAATAGTTGAAAATAAAAACGAACTGTTAGAGCTGGCCCAGAAAATATATTCACCAGAAAGATATCAAGAATTTGAAGCTTGTCTGGGTCTTTTTTTAGAACAAAAAGAAGGAGAGGTAGTTGTTATTGATCCGCATAGTTTTATTTTGCGGGATGAGTTAGGGGAAATAAAAAGCTTTTCTATTATGACAAGCGGAATTTATGAAAACGTGATTTCTTCTTGTTGGGAAGGTGCCAATCCAGAAATTAATAATAGCAAAAAGGAGTTAGCCGAAGCGCTAAAAGGATATGCTCAATTACAACAGAAAGGTATTGTAGTGTTAACGCGAGAAGGAGAGGACGGGGAATTTTTAGATTACGGGTTTCAGTCGACTAGCGATGGTGTTCCGGAGGTTTTTGCCAAGGGCGATCCGACAAAATTTTTGCTGTATTCAAAAAAAATATAAAAAGATGAAATAGTAAAGAGATTGTTGCCAAGCGAACTCTTTTTTATTTGCAATTTTGGCGAATTTTTTGTATAGTTTATTCAACTTTATGTCATTTTTATCCAAACTTTTCGGCCAGGCGGGGAGTGGCGAACGGAAGATTATCTGGATTTTTGTATGTAATGAATGTCAAATAGGAATCAGTAATTCTAAACACTTTTCAGCTATAGCGTAAAAGTGTTTAGAATGGTATACTGTGGATTGAAGGCAAGATTATAAAAGGCATAAAATAACAATAAATAATAAGATAATAAAAAAATGGCGCAGTTAAATAAAAATCAGGATATTTTTTCAACTAGGTCAATTCTGGAATTTTTGAAGATAGGCGGAATTTTATTAGCGGCAATCGCGGCATCGAACGCAGTAGGCGCTTTTAGATTTTTATTAAAAGACGAAAATTATGTTTCTTGGAAAAAATTCAATCAATCAAGCGCCAGGCAATATATCGGCCGTTTGGAAAAAAGGAAATTAATAAAGAGGAAAATGAGAGGTGGTCGGTCGGAAATGATCTTAACGAAAAAAGGCCGAGAGGAATTATTAAAATATGATGTTGATAAAATTCAACTAAAAAAGGATAATCGATGGGACGGCAAATGGCGAGTGGTGATTTTTGATATACCTGAAGATAAAAAACAAGCCAGAGACGCTTTGCGTTCCAAATTTAAACATTTGGGGATGTTGCAACTTCAAAAAAGCGTTTTTATTTACCCTTTTGATTGTAAAAAGGAAATTGATTTTGTGTCCGATTTTTTTGAAGTTGGCGATGATATTCTATATTTAGAAGCAGAAATTAAAGATATTGGAAGTAAGTTGAAGAAGTTTTTTAATGTATAGATACAGTGATGCACGAGCAGGAAGGGGTTGTGTGGGTACTTAAACACTTTTACGCTATAGCGTAAAAGTGTTTAAGTTGATAATTTGGTATTTACGGGTTATCATTAACATTAATGAAATTAGGGTTCGTCTTTTTGAGATTGGTAAGAGTAGTAAAATTAATTAAATATTAGGTAAATTAGCAGATGTCATTTCTTACCAAAATTTTCGGTGACGGTAGAAAAGAAATGGTGGCTAAATATTGGCCGATCGTTGAACAAATAAACCAGTTTGAAAAAGAGCTGGAGTCTTTTTCTGATGAGGCGCTTAAAGCAAAAACGCGGGAATTCCGGGAGCGCCTAGCTAAAGGAGAAACTCTGGATGAGATCTTGCTCGAAACTTTTGCCGTGGCGCGGGAAGGGGCCAAGCGGGCGCTGGGTCAGCGGCCGTTTGACGTACAGCTAATTGGCGCCATGGTGTTGCACGAGGGAAAAATTGCCGAAATGAAAACGGGTGAAGGCAAAACCCTAACGGCGACGTTGGCGATGTATTTAAACGCGCTAGAAGGCAAAGGGGTGCACGCGGTTACAGTTAATGATTATTTAGCCAAGCGCGATACTAATTGGATGGGCAGTATTTTTCATCTGCTCGGTCTGAGTGTGGGTTGTATCCAGCATGACCAGGCTTTTTTATATGAGCCAAAAAAA
>JBDRDI010000006.1:0-8353 GCA_043820875.1 bacterium | reverse complement strand
ATTATTGAAGCGTTTGGCGCGTCTACGCCGACCTCTACGACAGACGTGGAAACAAGAATTTTTATTTTATTTTCTAAAAATTGTTTCATTATTTCTTCTTTCTCTTTTGATTTCATGCGCCCGTGTAAAATGCCGATTTTTAAATCCGGGAATATCTTCTCATTTAATTTCTTATATTCTTCTTTGGCGGATTTTACACCCAGCTTGTCGGAAATATCAATCAGCGGACAAATAACAAATATTTGCCGGCCGGATTCAATTTGCGCGCGGATGAATTTGTAAGCGTCGTTTCTTTTTTCTTCCGGCACAATTTTGGTCAAAACTTTTTTTCTTCCAACCGGCATTTCGTCCAGGATGGAAATGTCCAAATCGCCGTAAAGCACCAAAGCCAAAGAACGAGGAATGGGCGTGGCAGTCATTGACAAGAGGTGCGGCGTCCGCGCTTTGTTATTGGATTTTTCAATCAGTTTTTTTCTTTGTTCAACGCCAAAACGGTGCTGTTCATCAATGATGGCCAGTCCCAAATTTTTAAATCCGATTTTTTCTTGAATCAGGGCGTGTGTGCCGATAATAATATCAACTCCGCCATTTTTAATCATTTCCGAAATTTGTTTCTTTCCTGTTTTGAGCCGCGCCGAGGGGTCCGGATGCGACAGCCGTTGTTCGCTTGCGGTTAATAAGGCAATTTTTAAATCAGTTGTCGACAATGATTTTTTTATGCTTTCAAAATGTTGATGAGCCAATATCTCGGTGGGAGCCATCAACACCGATTGTTTTTTATTTAAGGCGGCGTTGAGCATGGCGATCACCGCTACAACTGTTTTTCCACTGCCGACATCACCTTCCAGGAGGCGCATCATCGGATTTTCTTTTTCCAAATCTTTTAAAATTTCCCAAGCGCATTTTTTTGGGAGTTCGTAAGTTTGAAAGGGAGCGCTGTTGTGAATTCTTTGGTTTTTTTTTCTTGAAAAATTATTTTTTCGGCGCGCACTTGAGAAGAATTCTTTTTAATAAGTTGGGATTGAAGTTGAATTAAAAATAATTCATTAAAGGCGAGTCGGCGTTTTGCTTCCGATATATCTTTTCCATTTTTTGGAAAATGAATTTTTTTTATGGCCTCGCTTAATGATAGAAGTTTTTGTTTTTTTAAAATTTCCGTTGGTAGCCATTCTTCAACCTCTTTTGCTTTCTCTATTATCCGGCTGATAACAAATCTGATTTGTTTTTGCGTCAAGTTTGCGGTGAGAGGATAAATCGGTACCAGGCCTTGCGTGTGTACGTTTTGAAAAGAATTTATTTTTTCATAGCTTGGAGACTTGAAGACAATACCGCTGTAATCGCTATCCGCCTTGCCGGAAAGAGATATTTTGTCTCCAGTGCGCAAAGCGCGCGCGACAAACGGTTGATTGTACCAAATCACCTTGGCTTGTCCGCTTTCGTCGCTGATCAGCGCTTCAGTGATGTGCATGCGTCTTCTTGGACTGCGTTTACTTTGGATGAGCTCAATAACGGCTACGGTATTTACATTCGTGCCCGGTAAAATTTTACTGATGGGAGTAATCGCGCTGTAGTCTTCATAGCGCGACGGAAAATAAAAAAGCAGGTCAAGAACGGTTTCCACGCCCAGCTTTTTTATTTTTTTGGCCACAATCATGCCAATCCGGCCTGTTTTTTCAAGTTTTGTATCAAGACTAGACATGATTATATTTTAGCATAAAAAGACATTGTCTTGAACTGGGATTTTGGTTTAAGACAACAAAAACAACCTCGCGAATCTTATCTCGTCATAAGAATAATCATCGCCCAAAATTTCTCTAACTGGCAATAATTTTGTGTCGCCGCTTCGTTGAAAAGCTTTTTTTATTTTTTCAAACCTTTCACCTCCTGAATTCAAATAAGCGATATCTAACTTTTCGCCAGTCGCGATTAATTTTTCAATATGCGTCACAATAGTGCCGGCCGTAAATCCGCGCTTTGAGGATATTTCTTCAATTGGCATTTTTTGAAGAATAAGTTTTTTTGTTTCGCCGTAAGTGGATCCTTCCCGTTTTACGCGTCGGTCCGCGTCGGTTCTTTTGATTGGGACATTAAGTTCTTGCAGATTATGTTCGCGCGCGTATCCGCCGATTGTTTTAACAAATATTTCTCCATAGCGCTTCAATTTTTCCGCGCCGACACCGCTCACGCGTGAAAAATTGTCTGCGCTCTGCGGTAGATAATAAGCCATTTGTTGAAGAGATACGTCGCTGAAAACGACAAACGGCGGTACCCCAAGTTCGTCAGCCAATCTTTTTCTTAAAGAGCGTAAAAGTTCAAATAATTCTCGATTATAATCAATGCCGGGGCCTTCTTCGGCCATATAATATTCAATTTTTACGATTGGCCTCGTTAAAAATATTTTTTCTTTATTTGCAATAAATTTTTTCCCCAAGAGAGCCAGATCGAGTGTTGGATATTCGCCCGCGCTTTTAATGATTATTTTTTTGGCGACAAGTTGCCGGACAATTTGTTTTAATTCTTCCCGAGAAAAATCATGGACAATGCCGTATACCGGTAAGCGGTTGTGTCCAAGCTCGCGCACTTTTTGGCGTTCCGAGCCTTTTAATATGTCAACGATATGATTTGCGCCAAACCGTCCTCCTGTGCGGATGATGGCGGATAAGATTTTTTGAGCGATTATTGTGGCTTCAAATTTTTCACGTGGCGTCAGGCAAGCATCGCAATTCGCGCAACCTTCTTTTTTATTTTCATTTTGAAAAGAATCGCCGAAATAATTAAGTAAAAACCCCCGTCGGCAGGAAGCAAGTTCGCAATAGCTGACCATGTCATTTAATTTTTCTTCCGCGCATTGTTTTTCTCGCGGATCAGTTATTTCGTTGAAAAAATATTGATGCTTCGCGCAGTCTCCAGCGCAGTAAAACAAGACGCATTCGCTCGGCAATCCATCTCGTCCGGCGCGGCCGGTTTCTTGATAATAATTTTCAATGGATTTTGGCAGGTGATAATGGACAATCAAGCGTATGTCCGGCTTGTCAATTCCCATGCCAAAAGCGATGGTGGCTGTGATAATATCAATTTCATCTTTAATGAATTTTTCTTGCGTTTCTCGCCGTACGTTTGTTTCCAGTCCGGCGTGATAGGCGAGCGCTTTCAGTCCTTCGGCGCGCAAGTCTTCAGCCAGTTCTTCCGCGTTCTTGCGTGAAAAACAATAAATGATTGTTGAGGATTTTTTATGTTTTTCCAATAAATTCATCAAAATATCAAAAGGATTTTTTTTCGGCAGAACGGCGTAAGAAAGATTTGGGCGGTTGAATCCGGTGACGAATAATTTGGCATTTTGCAGATTGAGTTCGCGGATGATATCTTGACGCACGCGAAGCGTGGCTGTCGCCGTCAGCGCGATGACCGGCGTCTTTGGAAAAAGTTTTCTCAAAGTTTTTAAATTACGGTATTCCGGTCGAAAATCATGCCCCCATTCGCTGATGCAATGCGCTTCATCCACGGCAATCAAGTTGATATTCAAAGAAGACAAAAATTCTTGAAATTCTGCGAGAGGTAATCGTTCCGGCGCGAGATACAATATTTTTGTTTTATTGTTCGCAATATCGCGTTTGACTCTGTTCATCTCTTCGCGTGAGAGAGAGCTGTTGATAAAATCAGCCGCAATGCCGTTTGCCCGTAGTGCGTCCACTTGGTCTTTCATCAAGGAAATAAGAGGCGAGATGACGATAGTGAGTCCTGGGAGTTTTATGGCCGGCAATTGAAAGCAAAGAGACTTGCCGCCACCGGTTGGCATTAAAACAAAAGTATCGTGTCCGGCAAGAACGTTATTGATAATCTGCTCTTGTCCTGGTCGAAATTCCGCAAAACCAAAATGTGTTTTTAATAGATTAAACATAGTTTTGTTAATTAAATATTCTTATGTTAGGCTGGGTTTTAAAACCCAGTCTAACATAAGAATATTTAATAATTATTTATATAATAGCATTTATTTTTTATTATACAACAATAGATATGAAATTTTTCTAAAATTTTATAAAACATAAAAAACGACGGCAACACCATCGTTTTTTATATCACCCATCTTCGCCTTTCGGGCTACGACGGGCATGCTTTAGACTTTAGACTTTCGACTTTAGACTATGTTGTGCCCTCGACAGGAATCGAACCTGTATTACAAAATCCGCAATCTTGCGTCCTATCCGTTGAACGACGAGGGCAGGATAAGTTAAAAGTCGAAAGTCCAAAGTTGAAAGTATCTTGTTAAAACATTTTAATCAAACACTTTCAATTTTGGACTTTAAATTTCGGACAGTCGACTTTTTATAATTTGAAAAAATTCGCCAGTTCTTCGGAAAGGGGGCGATCGGTTCTTTCCAGATCTTCTGTCAGGTATTTTAACAGGTTTTCACGAATTGGCAAGGGGTTTTCATTGTTAAGAGGAACGGAAAGACGCGGGCGAAATGAGCTTTTGAATTCAAAATAAATATTTTTAACACCCACATTCGGTTTATAAACTATGGAAAAATTTTTAATTTCGTCATAGTCATAAAAATTTTTACCAATAACAATTCCTTCTTCCGCGATTTTAAATCCCGCCGACATCGGTTCTTGACCATCGTGCAGAATCATTATTAACGATGCCAAAATGATAATTACGGCAAAGGTGAAATTATTGGTGAAGAAAGCAAAAAATAAAAGAATAATTGCCAGAATACTTGCCACGATATACCATTTTTTTGAACGTTCATGTTTTTCAAATTCCGGCACATTCCAGGCGAATATTGTTTTGCCGTAATCTTCCATATTTTGTTTATTATTTTCGTTTTTCATATGGTTTGACTTTTTTATGCTTATTATATATTATTATAACATATATTTATAATAGTTGGAAACATTATTTTGTAGGGGCGAAATTTTTTCGCCCCTACTAATATGATTACGCCGGAGGGATGGCTGAGCGGTTGAAGGCGACGGTCTTGAAAACCGTTGTACGTTAACGCGTACCGTGGGTTCGAATCCCACTCCCTCCGCACGTCAGATATCAGATTTCGGATGTCGGATTTCAGATAGTGTTTTATAACGTTTATCCGATATCCGACATCTGACATCCGAAATCCGATCTATGGAGAGGTGGCTGAGCGGTTGAAAGCGGCACCGTGCTAAGGTGTTAGGGGAGCAATCCCCTCCAGGGTTCGAATCCCTGCCTCTCCGCTTTAACGGATTTCAGATATCGGATTTCAGATTTCAGATGGCGTTTTTCCGTCATTCAATATTCGTGATTATGTCCCAATTTCTTGCAATCTTAATATCAACCTTTCTTATTACTCTCTGTGTTTGGGTGGCGGTTTTGTTTTTATTTATAAAAAAAGAAACGCTTTCCAAGGTTGTTATGATGCTGGTATCGCTTTCCGCCGGCGCTTTGATGGGTGGTGCTTTTTTGCATCTTCTTCCAGAGGCTTTGGAGGTGATAAGTCCGGATGTGGCATTCAAAGTTTTTCTTTTGTCTTTTGCTTCTTTTTTTCTTATTGAGAAAATATTACACTGGAGGCATTGCCATAAAACGGATTGTGAGGTACATACTTTTGGATACATGAATTTGGTCGGCGACAGTGTTCATAATTTTATTGATGGGTTGGTGATCGCCAGTACTTTTATGATTGATTTTAAGCTTGGTATCGCGACAACATTGGCAATGGCCATGCATGAAATACCGCAGGAGATAGGGGATTATGGAGTTCTTCTTCATTCAGGCATAAAAAGAAAAACCGCTCTCATATTGAATTATATTGTGGCATTAACAGTTGTGTTGGGTGGCATGGTCGGATATTTCTTTTTTTCTTACTTGGACGGAGTATTGCCGTATCTTCTTCCATTTGCTGCGGGTGGATTTGTGTATATTTCAGCTTCAGACTTGATGCCAGAAATAAGAAAGGAAACCGATTTAAAAAAATCACTCGGACTATTTACAATATTCATTTTCGGTATAATATTAATGTATTTACTGAAAATAATTTCTCATTAGTTTTTGTTTTTATTGGCAGTTTTTTTTCTTCTCATGATTGCTTTCCCCTTTTTGGTTTTGGTTACCTGACATTAATTAAAAATAGAAATATAATATTAGCCAATATAAACATATTACAACAAAATAATAGTATAATCAGCTCCCCACCACCAACCCCCAAATCTCGCCGGCGTTGTTTTCTTTTAAGACGCGCGCCGCTTCGTTCAGGGTTGAGCCGGTGGTTGCGACATCATCCACAAGGATGATGTTTTTGTTTTTTAAATCTTCACCGCGCCAGGCGAATGAGTTTTTGACGTTTTCTTTTCTATCATTAATTTCCAACTTGGCTTGAGCTTTTTGATATTTAATGCGGATTAAGTCATTGCGATTAATTGTCAGGTTGAAATTTTTGGCAATCACATTAGCAATTTCATCGGATTGGTTGCATCCGCGCCAGCGCAAACGTTTTTTGTGCAGTGGAATGGGGATGATTAAGGCGCTTTTAATGTCTAACAAAATTTTTGGCGCGAGCGGGGAGGGGAGAAGGATGTTTTTGGCGATGAGTGATTGTAAAAATTGGGACATATATTTGCCAAGTTCCTCTGCGACGTCTTTGGCAAAATAGTATTTCAGATTTTTGACCATTTTGCTGATTGTGTCGTCTTCATAATCCCCGGGAGCCCAGATGCCGTCAAGAAAATAATTTTTTTTGCATTCAGGGCAGAATTCGCCGAATTTATTTTCTTTTCGGCATTCCAAACAGCGCGCACCGCGAAAAGACAATTTGCGGAAGCATTTTTCGCAAAGCCACTGCCCGTCTTTGCCACACCGCAGGCATTCAATCGGAAATATCAGGTCAATAATAAAACCGCGCCACTTTTTAATGGCGGGGTGGATTTTTAAATTATTTAATTTTGCTGTTAATGTTTTAATAATTTTTATATTTCTGTCCCGTCGTAGTCTCTCCGCAGAGGACTACGACGATTTTTCGCGCCTCGTCGTAGTCCTCTGCGGAGAGACTACGACGGGACAAAGAAGTGATGAGATTAATTCTCCAATTGAATACGGCGCAATTGGCCGGTTTGGTTGTCTGTGAAAAATAAATATTTATTATCCGCGGTAATGGTCAAATCGGACATACTAAGACTTTCTTCCGGCACGGCCACGAGTTTTTTTGTTCCGGTTTCCGTGTTAATTTTATAAAGTTTATCTTTGGTGGTTTTGGACATTTCCGGGAAAAGGCCGGCTCCTTCCGGTAAGTTATCCGGTACGGCGCAATAAATTTCCACATTGCCGGTGAAAACGCATTTATCCGCCCAGGTTTCCACATTTAACTTCTTCCTGCCCGCGCCGATATTTTGGCCTTGAGCGCCGGCTATCCAAAGATTCGGCTTTAAATTGTCTTGTGAAGAATAGACGCTGTAAAGCAGTTTTTCTCCGTTTGACGACCATGATGGCTCAAACCCTCGTCCTTCTATGACCATGGATTTGAAATTTTCATTGTTTTGCCCCAGGAAGAAAACTTCTTGGCGGTCAATGTCCAAGCTCTTGGTGTACATAGCAACGACTTGGTTGTTTGGAGACCATGACGGATAAACGGTTGATGCATAGTTGCCAAGCGCTTCTATCGGCTTGATCATTGAGCCATCGTCGTTGGACGTAATCAGCCAGCGGTTTTCCGGGTCCAGTCCCAAACTTTTGGCCACGATTTTTTCTCCGCTGGGTGAAAAATTAAAATCTTCCCAATGTTTTGGCAAAGTGGTTTGCACTTTTTTATCAAAATCATAAACAATTTTTGAACCGTCCGGATATTCAATTACGGCTTTATTTTGTTTTGGCGACCAAACAACATTGGATGCTTCGTAAAATATTTGGTCAGAGAGCGCGATTTGCCTTCCATCCGCGCCGATGCGGTAAAATTTTCCATCGTCTTTATTATAATAATTCACGTATCCGGAGTCAGTATTCTGCGCCAGTCCCATAACTTCTTGTTCTTCCATGACAGGCGCGGAAGTGATTCCGCCTTTGGCTACAATATCTGCTTGTCTCGTGGTTGTTTCTTCAATGTCAGGAAGAACACCACCTGTTTTTTCTTCTGTTGTTTCAAAAGTTCCTTGTCCGGCAGTTGGTAAGCCACCCGACTCTGTGGTTGTGGAAACAATCTCTTTTTCTTCCGAAGAAGGCAGAGAAGATTTAAAAAAAAGTAAAAATAAAAAATACCCGAAAATCACCGCGACCAAAACAAAGCCGGCAATAAATAATATTTTTTTATACTTAGCAAAAAAGTCCATATGAGTATTTAATTAAAATGTTTTATGTTAGGATGGGTTTTAAAACCCATCCTAACAT
>JBDRDI010000005.1:0-12266 GCA_043820875.1 bacterium | reverse complement strand
GCCAAGGGAAAAAAATGGAATCAAAAAAAGGCCATAGAATTTTCAAGTCTTGAAAATTTAATAATCGTTTGCGGCCATTATGAGGGCGTTGATGAAAGAATTTTAAGTTTTGTTGACGAAGAAATCTCTATCGGCGATTATGTCCTGACCGGCGGTGAAATCCCGGCCATGATTATTGCAGATTCCATCACTCGCTTACTCCCCGGCTCCCTTGGTAATGAAGAAAGTCCAAAGAGTGAATCGCGCGGAGATTTGGGAATCTTGGAATATCCGCAATACACGCGTCCGGAAAAATTTGTTGCGGACAATAAAGAATATTCCGTTCCTGAAATTCTCCTATCTGGAAATCATAAGGAGATTGAAAAATGGAAAGAGAAAAATAAACAAGTAAAAGATAAATAACTATTTTTTCAACAAAAGAAAAAAGGGCGGAGAGACATTTCACTGTCTTCCGCCCTTTGTGTAGGAACGGGGCACTGCCCTGTTCCGGTCTATCACTATTTCGGCCTATCCCTGGCCTAGAATGGCCCTGTTATCTTGAGGTCTTTGACGGATAGATTTCCCGCCACGCCCCCAGCTTCCAAACAGACCCGCGCATCGCTGAGATTCTCATCGGTCTTACCGTTGAAAAACTTGCGAAGTGCCGAAACCGTTTTCCACTTGGTGCCGGACACGATGTCCGTCTGTTCGTAAACGCCGTAATTGTCGTAGCTCTGGCCGGACATGATTTCCAATACCAGTTCTCCGTCGTTTTCGGCCTTGTAGGAAAACGAGAAATAGTACATTCCTCCGTTTTCCAGCTTCGGCAAGTCTTGACAGACCTGAACCTGATACGCGTCCATGTCATATTCATCGCTTACGTCAAAGTGCAAGCACTTTCCGGTGCCGGCGCAGTTGTCGTTGATGACAGCCGCGTCGTCGTAGGCGATTTCTTGCGTCCAGTCGTCAATCCCATCCGAAAAGCTTTCATCCAACACGGTTTCTCCCTCGGAAAAGTCAACCTCTTCCATGGAAAAGTCGTCCAGACAAAACTTCTCTGACTTTCCGATGTGAAACGCCACCTGCAGATTTACATTGGCCACGCCGTCCGTGCCGTCGACCTGAAAGAGAAACTCGTTCTCCCCGGATTTCAGCTTGGACTCATAGAGACCAATACTACCCCAGTCACCTTCGTCGGGAAGGTTCCTGCGGATATCCAGCGCCGGAGCATTGCCGGTATAGGCAACGGTGAACGACATTCTGTAAAACTTGCCGTCGCTCATATCCAGACCGGACAGAAACACGTCGTAGTCCCAGATATTCCGGTCTGTGTCAGGGTTACTGACGCAGAAATAATGCCCGCCAGACGAACGATCCACAATACCGTGTTGCTCGTCGTCGTCATCTCCCTGATGGTCGTCGGCGTCGAAACCGCCGTCGTCACCGTCTTCGAAGTCAACGCTGATGGGGAGCTTGTGAGCCACGGCATTGGTAGCCGTTTCGCTCGTTCCGCTCGTTCCGTCCGTGTTGACATCCTCGGACGCCTCACCGCTTCCGGCAGCGCCGGTCGCTCCGGTGGTGGCCGGTTCCGGCATGTCCTGATCTTCCCAGGAATCACCAGCGGAAGACGAAAGCTCGTCTTCGTGATGACCGCACGCGGCCGTTGTCAGAGCCAAAAATATTACCGTTATAAAAAGAACATTCTTCATTTCTTCCTCCTCTTTCTTTCTTTTTTTCTAAAAAATTTGAAATTTTGATACGCCATAGACCAGAATGTGTCTATAACCATCATCGCATCTTAACACAACAATCCTAAATTTGTCAAGCTTGTGAAATTTTAAAAAGTCGTGTATAGTATAAAGTTAGTATAAAAAATAAATAAAATACTATACATTTATATCTAATATTAAACAAAAATATCAAATATCATTGACAAAATCTTAAAAATATGCTATGATGAGATAATATCTTTTAATATATTTACCCCTATTATTTTTCTTTAAATACAACTTTAAACAAAAATAATGAGGATAAATAATTATTCTCAGAAGATTTGAAAACAAGACGAACTTTGACAATTTAAAACATTCGAAAGGAACGAACATGACTATAAAAGGAACTTTGGCGAAGGGAGCTGGGTGGATAGCAAAAGAATCTATCCCTTCCCTGCTTGCCGACGAAACTTCAAGGGCAATACACGGAGAAGGATTCGGACAAACAAAAGCGGGCAAACTCTTCGGCGCTCTCAAGTCCAACATGTTTGGATTCGGAGAGGTTGATGAGCTTCTGACTCTTGACGCGTTTAGAATCGCGGACGAAAAAGAAGATGTCAAGCTTGAAGAACTGATCAATGTGGCCGAGGTTATTGTGGAGTGCGACATCGGGCAAAGAAAAAAGATTGTCCGCATGCTTGGTCAGAAAGAATCTCCACTCAAAAAAACCAAGGAAAAACTTGGGAAAGATGGGAAGGTCACAGAGAAAACAATTGTGGAAGAAACGCCGGAAAACGTGCGTGGCGGCAGAATCGTCGCCATGCTCGCCAAGATGAAAAAACCGCAAATCAGATTATTTCTGAAAGCGGTTGGAGCGGACATCACGGCTGTTGATTCGGCAGAGGCCCTCCTTCTCAGACTCACGGGAATGGAGCCACATGAAGTACTGGACTGGACCAAGAGAACACTCGGTCCGAACGGAACACTGATGACCAACATGAACGCCCGCCGAAAAGAACGGCTATCCAAGTCTTGGGTAAGAAGGGCTTTAACAAGAATTCTATAAGGAGAAAAGCAGATGGCAATTTTTCACAGAAGAAGAGGAAGCGTTGTAGCAGCATCACCGGCAGCAACAACGCCAGCAGCTCCCGTCGAAGAAGACGAGGGCATCTACGCGGAGATAAAGGATCGCTGGATTGGCGCGCTGATGGTAGCGTTCTGCGTATTCGTCCCGCCGGTTGTTATAGCGATTATCCTAAATTGTGTCGGCTTGAAAAGCGCCAACATATTTGTAGGACTGATCGTCACAATGGTCTACGCGATTCTCCTGACTCACCCAATTCCCCTAATTACCATGGCCATCTACGGGTTCGTGGATAACGAAGGGGACTTTGAGGACAGGATTAAAATAGGATGGGCGACGTGGGGAAAGTTTGTCACGTCGCTATTACTTGCGGAGATCGTTTTCATTGCGTTCCTCACGCTCTGGAGTTTTCAGGGGAACGTTTGGTCGGTATTCGCAATCATCTTCTATTTCATCGGGCTTTCCCTGATGGAGTACAAAGAGTGGGTGAAACCAACTGGCGTGCTCAAGAAGATCGGATACGGCATAATCGCGTTGGCGCTTTGGAACGCTTTCGCGACAACCGTGCCCGCGACGTGGTGGGAACATCATATCGGACGCGACGTTGCTCTGGCACGCGACAACGCCTTGAACGATGTAAAGTTCAAGGATAAAGTGGCGATTGACGAGTGGCGGATCAAGAACGACTTGAACCGCTACAACGCCTTGAAACCCAAGGTCTTTCAATTCGGGGTCAGCAGTTTGACTCCAAAAGAGAAAGAAGAATGGGACAAAATTGAACGCCGTTTTGCGGAAAACGGCATGGGGAGTAAACTCCTCAACACAACAAAAACAATTCTCGGCGCCCCCAAAAAGGCGATGGACGCCCTGGAGGACGAAGATGTTCCAATCACGAGACTGACCGATGTTTGGCAGTCTCGCGTAGTCACCAAGAGACCGCAAAAATTTCTGGCCATCAGCGGGCAGGAAAAAATAGAATATCGGACGAAGCCGAATGTCGGTTTCACGACGATAACCAGCGGAAACAAAGAACAGGATAATCCTCCTGCTAACGGCGACTACTACGGCACATCAGAGTTTTCCGGAAGCGGGTATATCGAAATATCCGCGTATGAGAAAACGATTATCTGGGTGCGAAAAGCGCGGCAGTAGAAATATCGCCGCGTAAACAGTTCATTTTAAAGAAAGGAGAAAAAAGGGAGAAGCCAATGGCGACTCCCTTTTAAAATTGAAAATTTTTTTATTTTTCAAAATATGCTATAATAAATATATAAAAAATAATTTTAACTTTTTATGAAAAAAATAATTGCTATCTTTATTTTTATATTCATACTTTTTTCCAGCGTAAATATCTGCAATGTCCAAGCGCAGACAAGTCAAACGCCGTCCGAAATAAACAAAGAAAATTCCAGCTCCGCCACTGCCAATAAAACCGCTTTAAGAAACCCTCTCGGATCAACTGATATTCCAACTTTAATCGGTAAAGTCATTAATTCCCTTTTGGGCATTGTCGGATCCATCGCGCTTCTCATGTTCATTTACGGTGGCGTGGTTTGGATGACTGCCTCGGGCAACAGTCAAAGCGTGGAAAAGGGCCGGAATATTATTATGTGGGCGGTAATTGGATTGATAGTAATATTCTCCTCGTACGGATTGGTTAAGTTTATTATTGAAGGGATAAAATAAAAAAACGACTAAAATAATAAAGTAAAAAGCCCTCGTGCAAAATCGCACGGGGGCTTTAATAATTGCTATCCCCTGAAGGTTGTTACGCCGCAGCGTTCGCGGCTTGTTTGCCTTCACCACCAGTCAGAGAAGCTGCGCTTCTTTCCCTTCTGTCTTTCTTCGCCTGCTCTTCTTTCTCCGCCCTGAGCCTTGCTTGAATAATAACAAACGGCTCGCTCCTCTTTCCCTTTCTTTTACCCTTCATATCTGCCCTTTCCCTGTTGTTGATTGCAACCAATGCTACTTCCAAAAAAACCTTCTTCATTAAATTAAAAAGTACGATTAAGAATATTTTAAATTATATTTTTTCAATCGTCAAGTTGCGTTGCCAATATGGCCGCGCCAATTGCGCATCCGTTCGCGCCCAATTTACTTTTTATTATTTTTATTTTTTTACCAGACTCTTCAGATACAATATATTCTTTCATGGTTTTTTTTATCCGACCTAAAAAAAGTTCGCTTGACTCCATGACGCCACCGGTGACGATTATGACTTCCGGATCAATTATGTTCACAATATTGGCAAGCGCCACTCCCAAATAATCACCAAGTTCGTGAAAAGTTTTTTCCGCCAAAATGTCTCCTCGAAAAGCTTTTTCAGCCATTGCGGCCGGGTTATTTTGGGTCATTTTTTGGTAAGACTCTTCCAAGGAAATTTTTGAACCGAATTCCATAATCATCTCTCCGGGCTCACCTGCGCCGCAATGCGCGCCGCGGTAAACTTCGCCATTATACCACCACGCGCCGCCAATGCCGGTACTGACAGTCACGGCATAAACATTTTGGTATTTGCGGCCACCGCCTTTTTTAATCTCGGCCAATAAAAAACAATTCATATCATGATCCATGGACACTGGTTTGTTGATTCTTTCTTCCAGCAAATCCGCCAAATTTACTCCGCTCACAATCGGAATATTCGGCGCATTCAAGACTTTTCGGCGCGCGCCATCAACAGTTCCAGCGATACTCAAACCGATTCTGTCCACTTTCACTTTCAACTCGCTAGCCTTTCTTTCCATATTCTCCACCAAGGCGTTAATCATCACCAAAAAATGATCCAAGTTGTCTTTCGGAGTCGCGAGTAAGTCATCAGCCAGAATATCGTCTCCGTCATAAAGAACAGCGCTCATTTTTGTGCCACCCACGTCAATACCAATTGTATATTTTTTTTCTGTCATAATATACTTTAAAAAATATTTTTTGCTTCATTCCATAAATCACTATCGCCGTTCTCCATTTCCCAATACCACCATTCCGCGCCCCATAAATAAAATTCTTTAAATCCGGTTTGAGAAGAAAATTCTATCATCTCTTTGAATTTCTGCAGATTCATGGTCTTGTCTTTTTCTTCTTTTGTTAAAAACTTATATTCCATCGGCCCCCATGGCTCAGCTTGCAATTCAATCACGATCCATTTTTTCGGATGCGCGAAAATTTTGGCAATATTCTTCTTAAAACGAAAAAATCCAGGCGTAATCGGATAGTGAATATAACTTTTTAAAACCGCCGAATATGTATCGCGATACATGGTTGTGCCAAAAACATCGGCTCGCTTCGCGGCCAGAATCCATACAGACAACTCGCCCGAATCAGTCACAATCACATCGCGCTCATCAAGAGACTTCACTAATTTTATTTCTTTGTCTAATAAATCTTTATTAAATTTCGGACATTCTCCAAAATGCGATAAAAACGGTTCGTTTTCAACTTGCCAATACTTTATACTATATTCATTTTTATATCTTAATATTACTTGTTCAATGTATTCTAAAACTTCTTTTTCTTTTTCTTCTTTGTTTAAATTATTATACCAATCCGGAAAATGGCATTCTGGCCAGCGTGGCAAGCGACCACCCATGGCCAAAATTATTTCCACGCTTCTCTTGTCTGCTTCTTGTATTTGCCAATCCAAGTCTTCCCAATTATAATTACCATTCTGTGCCTCAACCTCATCCCAATAGGCGGAAATGCGAATTTTTTTCACTCCCAAATCATCAAGAACGGCAATATATATTTCTTTCCAGTCAAGCTCCAAATTTTCAGCCTGCTTTTTGGAAAAAGTAATTCCGTATTCCAATTCGTCCTTTTCGTAAATATGCCCACGGCTCAAAACAAAAACAAAAAAAATTATAACTATAATTATTGTGAATATAATTTTAACAAAACGCATAATTTATTCCTTACAATACCACGGACTCGTGCCTGGATTATAATCGCTTCCGCCGATATTTGTGAACCCTTCATTGGTTATTTTCAAAGCGCATTGCGTTACATAAACCACGATTGAATAAGAAGACATAACAATCAAGGCGCCAATCACTCCGCGAAAAATTATTTTTTTTGCTTCATCAACCTTGTCTTTATTGCCCATTGAAGTCATATAAGTATATCCGCCATAAAGTATATATGCAACAAGAATCAAGGCCAAACAAGAAAGAGCGTATTTGATTATGATGATCACGACCTCCCTAATATCTCTGGCGCCACTTTCGTTTTCACCAAAAACCGAGGCTATCTTTCTATCGCCTGCGCCAAGTCCTTCTTGAGAATCCCACAAGCTTCGCGCCACGGCTTTTTCCGTGTTATAACTTAAAGCCGATAATCCAACAAACATAAAAAATAAAATAAACAATAAAAAAAATATTTTTTTTCTTGGTATAAGTTTTTTCATATAATTATGTTATAATTGATTTATATTCACATTATAGCAAAAAATATTAATTTTATAAACCACAATGAGGCTTTCCACTAAAATCGCGTATAACACCATAGTCCAAATAGCCAGCAAAATTATTGCCACAATTCTGGGGCTCGTTGCCGTTGGCATCATCACGCGCTATCTTGGCGCGGCCGGATATGGCAAATACACCACCATTATCACCTTTTTATCTTTTTTCGCTATTCTGGCCGACATGGGTTTGACGCTGGTCACTGTCCAAATGATCAGCCGAGACGAAAAGAATGAAGAAAAAATTCTCGGCAACCTTTTGGCCTTCCGCTTGGTTACCGCTTTTTTGATTATTGGCGCCGCGCCGGTGGCGATTTTATTTTTCCCATACAGCCAAGACATCAAAACAGGAGCCGCAATTGGATTTTTTTCATTTTTATTTATCGCCTTAAATCAAATTCTGGTCGGCTTTTTTCAAAAAAAATTGCGCATGGATAAGGTTGCCATCGCGGAAATAAGCGGACGGATAGTGTTGGTCGGCTCGGTATTTACGGCTTTCAAGCTGGATCTCGGGCTTTTTGGGATAGTGGCTTCCACGGTTTTGGGAAGCTTGGTTAGCTTTATAATCCAATATTATTTCAGCCGATCTTTCGCGCGCGTCAAACTTCTTTTTGATTTTGGCTTTTGGCGCGAAATAATAAAAAAATCCTGGCCGCTCGCCATCACCATTACCTTAAATTTAATTTATTTGAAAACCGACATTTTATTTCTTTCCATTATCCCAAGAAATTCAGAGCTGGGTATAAACGTTGAGGTGGGTCTATACGGAGCGGCATATAAAATGCTTGAAGTCTTGGTCGCTTTGCCATTTATGTTTGCCGGAATAATATTGCCGGTACTTTCGACAAGCTGGCACCAAAACGACAAACAAAAATTTCGGAGAATTTTGCAAAAATCCTTTGACTTAATGTGCATCTTTGCCATTCCGCTCTGTTTCGGTGTTCAACCGATTGCGGAAAAAATAATAGTTCTTGTAGCCGGAAAAGAATTTGTTCCTGCCGGCGCCATACTTCAACTCTTAATGATTTCCATTATCCCCGTCTTTCTCGGCAATATTCTCGCGCATGCCATTATTGCCATTAATCAAGTAAAAAAAAGCATCAATGCTTATGCTTTCACGGCCGTCACTTCCGTTATCGGATATTTTATTTTTATTCCCGCCTACAACGTTTTTGGCGCCGCATGGGTCACAATCTATTCGGAAACGGTTATCGCTTTATCTTTTTTATATCTAATCCGCAAATATGCCGGCTTTTTTCCAAACCTTAAAGTTCTTCTGAAATCAATAGTGGCTTCTTTATTTATGCTTATCTTTATTTATTTTATTTATAATAACAATTTAATGATCATAATTTCCGGCGGCGCATTTGTTTATATCGCGACTCTTTATTTGTTAAACGGTATTACCAAAAACGACGTAATGGATTTATTAAATAAAGAAAATAAATAATTTATGAAAAAAAATATTTTAATCATCAATTCCCGACACCCAAGTCCTCTTTTGTTTATGGATTTGTTTGAGGAGCTTTCGTTTAAAAAATATAATTTTTTTCTTTTATCCAATAATGACGATGTTATTAAAAAATTTTTGGAAAAAAAATGGCCGAATAAAAAAATTCCCAAATTTTTAAATCTGAATAGCGTGACCGGTCTCTTTCTTTTTATCATCCTCGCGCCTGTCGGAATTCCCGTTTTTTTCTTTTGGCTTTGGTATATCAAATATTTTAAAAAAATTGATATTATTATTTGTTGCAATTGGTTTGAAAAAATATCCATTACTCCGCTCGCAAAAATTATGGGGCTGAAAATTTTTTGGATGGAACTTCCAGGGCTTAACTATAAAAAGATCAATAAAATATTATCTTTATTTTTTAAAACATTTTCGCGCTGGGCAAAAATTATTGTGTTTATTGAATACACAAAAGAAAAGCTTATCGGTTATGGAATAAAAAACGAACAAATCATAAAAATAAAACCCGGAATAAGATTAAAAAATCATCAACATCAAGATAATATTTTCAACAACATGGCGCGATATGAGCAAAAAATAAATATAAAAAGAAAATTTTTTACCATTGGCGTAATCACGGAATTAAACAGCAAGCAAAAAATTGAAATCCTGTTTCAAGCCGTCAGTAAGTGTCTGAATATCATCCCGCGTATTCAAGTAATCATTATCGGCGACGGCGAGGAAAGAAAAAGTCTTATCTGGTTGAGTAAAAAAATGGAAATTGATAATCTGGTTTGGTTTGTCGGCGAACAAAATCATTTACGAAAATGGCTGGATACTTTTGACATTTTTGTGGAAGTAAATGACACGCTCTATCTGCATAACATTTTTGCCTTGATTCAAATTCTCTCCTCCGGCGTACCAATAATCGCGCCGGGTATGATTGGCTGTGAAGATTTGATTGAAGATAAAAAAAACGGCATACTTTTGGATCTATATAACAGTGAATCATTGTCACAAGAAATTATCAATCTTTATAAAAAGAAGAATTTAAGCGATACATTGGCCAAAAATTCAATTGAGCTCATTGACAATAATTTTGGAATTGATAAGATGACCAAAGAAATAGATGAAGTTTTAAAAATGGGTTAAATTATTTTATGAAAAAAATAAAAATAAAAGAAAAATTTGCCGGAGAAAGAATTGATAAATTTTTACATAAAACTCTTGTCTCCATTTCCAGAAGCCAATTGCAAAAACTGATTAAAGACGAGTATATTTTGGTGAATGACAAAAATGTTTCCACGCATTATGTTTTGAAAGAGGACGACACAATAGCAATCAAAAAAACAACGAATATGCCGGAAATAAAAAAAATAAGCGAGAAAAAACGAAAGCAACCTCCGCTGACAATAATTGATGAGACAAACGAATATATTATAATCAACAAACCGGCTGGGGTTATTGTCCATGGAGCGCCGGGAATCAAAGAAAAAACCTTGGTTGATACTTTGCTCCAAAAATATCCGAGCCTTTCAAAAATCGGCGAAGATCCGCAGCGACCTGCCATTGTGCATCGACTGGATAAGGATGCCAGCGGTTTGATGGTTATACCAAAAACACAAGACTCTTTTGACAATCTCAAAAAACAATTTCAAAAAAGAACAATCAATAAAAAATATATAGTATTAGTTTATGGAGAAATTTTAAAAGAAGCTGATGAAATTCGTTTTCCAATCCGAAGAAGTTCAGCAGGATATAAGATGGCGGCTCTTCCGAAAACTGTAAAAATGGAAAAAAATAAAGAAGGAAAAATAGCAATTTCAGAATTTAAAATAATTAAAAAATTCATTAATTATACATTGATTGAAGTAAAAATTAAAACCGGCCGAACACACCAAGTCCGCGTCCACATGTCCGCTTACGGACACCCTCTTGTGGGTGACAATCTTTATGGAACGCAAAAAACAAAAGAAGCGAATAAAAAATTAAATATGACAAGAATATTTTTAGTGGCTGATGAATTGGGATTTACTGATTTGCAAGGAATAAAAAGAAATTATAAAATTGATTTGCCGGAGGAATTGAAGGGTTTGATGAAAAAAATTAAATAATTTTCCAGCAATATGAAAAATATATTTATAATCTCCGGGCCTTCCGGAGCGGGCGAAGACAGCATTATCGCCGGCATAAAAAAAATAATTCCTATTGAGATTGTAAAAAGCACCTCTACTAGACCCATGCGACCTGATGAATCATCCGGCAACCCATACTATTTTATTTCTGAAGAAAAATTTGCAACAGGAATAAAAGCAGGTAATTTTTTAGAATATGCTCAAGAATACAATGGTCATTATTATGGAGTAACTCATGCAGAAATTGAACGCGTACAAAATAGTGGCAAGATTGGAATTTGGAAAATTGAATATAAGGGAGTAATGACCGCAAAAAAATTATTCCCCGAAATCATCGCGATTTTTATTAATGCACCGCTTGATGTTTTAGAAAAAAGAATAAGAGCCAGAGATTTCGCCAACGACGAATATGTTAAAGAAAGAATGAAATACACCAAAGAATGGCTGAAGCACCTTGATATTTATGATTATAAAGTGGAAAATGAGGAGGGAAAATTGGATAAAGCTATTCAGGATGTGGTTGATATTATAGAAAAAAATAGAGCAAATACAGACCCAACATTGACAAAATCTTTATAATATTATAACATTGAAAAAGATATTAAATTAAATAAACTTAAATAGAACAAGCACGTTCTATTTTTATATTTTATATGACTGAAGAAAAGAAAACAAAAGAAAAAGAAGCAAAATCTGAGGCCAAGATTACCAACCCAGAATTAAAACCTGGTATGACTGTTCGTATCTACCAAAAAATTAAAGAGTTAAATTCCAAGGGTGAAGAGAAAGAAAGAACTCAATATTTTGAAGGTATTATTATCGCGCGTAAGCACGGCAAAGAAAAAGGCGCGACAATCACTGTTAGAAAAATTTCTGATGGTATTGGCGTGGAAAAAATATTCCCTCTCAATCTGCCCACTATTGAGAAGATTGAAATAAAAAAACAAGACAAAACAAGAAGGGCAAAATTATATTTTTTAAGAGAAAGACGCAAGAAGAAAGCAAAAGAAATCCCGCTTGCATAGACCAGATGTCGGATATCAGATATCGGATATCAGCTTTGGATATTAGGTGTTAAATACTATACACTGCATCAACATCTTAAAAACGTTTTATTTCAACATCCGAAATCCGACATCCGAAATCCGACATCCGATATCCGACATCCGATCCAGCGGACGTGGTGAAATTGGTATACACGCAAGCTTGAGGTGCTTGTGGGGGAAACCCTGTGGAGGTTCAAGTCCTCTCGTCCGCACTTTACCGGATTTCAGATTTCAGATATCAGATTTCAGATTCGGATATTAAACGTTAAAAACAAATCAATATCTTATTTCAACATCCGACATCCGATATCCGAAATCCGAAATCCGATCAGGACGCATAGCTCAGCTGGTTAGAGCACCTCGTTTACACCGAGGGGGTCCTAGGTTCGAATCCTTGTGCGTCCACA
>JBDRDI010000004.1:0-45077 GCA_043820875.1 bacterium | reverse complement strand
CCCGACTTTTGGGGGTGTTTATTGGTAGCCTTTTTTCTTGTCCCCACTTTGTTTTTTTTTGTGTTTTTTTAAACCGTTCTCTCCTAACGACGGTGTGAAGGTTTGCTCTTGCTCCTGGCAGGGTTTACCGCGCGTCCCAATCACTCAGGCGCGAAGTTTGTAGCCAATTATCTCGAGAACAACTGGCACCAAACTACTTTTCACATTTCTCCCGATTGCTCGGGATAGTATTGTCTCTGTGGCACTTTCCCTAAAATTACTTTTGGTGGATGTTATCCACTGCCCTTTTGGATCCGAAGATCCATCGGAGTCCGGACTTTCCTCTCTGCCTTATAAAATAAGACAAAGCGACTATTCGCTTACCTTGATATTGTTAAATACAATTGAAATTATATTGTCTATACTATCACAAGAAACAAAAAATGTCAAGGGGTAATAAACTATATTTTATTTAATATTAGCCGATTTCTTTCCTTATTTCTGCCATTAAATTTTGATAAAATTCCAAATTATTCAAACTGGCGAGTCGACCGGCTAATGGCTCTTTGATTTTAAACAAATGGTGCAAATACGCTTTAGTACAAACACGTAGTTCTGGCAGTTTACTTTTTTTATTTATAACTGAAAAATCTTTGGCAAATTTTTTGTTACTGATATTATATGTATCATAAAAATTGTTTGTTCCTAGTTTCTTCCCAGAGCGACGCGAAAAAATCTTTCCATGTCTTCCTTCTCTGGTTGGTATAACGCAATCAAAAACATCCCAGCCCATTCGCGCGCAAGCGACAATATCTTCCGGCAAACCAATACCCAGTCCAAACCGAATATAATTTTCCGGAATCGCGTCCGCGGTGATTTCCAAAATTTTGCCCAAAAAATTTCCTTTCGCGTCCACTGGCCTGGCTCCAAATCCCAAACCATCAAAACCGATTTTTACGAGTTCCGCGGCGCACTTCTCTCTTAACGTTTTATTTTCACCTCCTTGAACAACGCCAAACAAGAGCTGTCTTTTATTCACGCTTAACTTTCTTTTTTTTATTTGACGATCATATTCATTTTTGCATTCGCGCGCCCAGCGTATTGTTCTTTCCACCGCGAGTTCCACTGCATCCGAATTATCGTTGGGCGGACAGTCATCAAAACAAACCATCATATCAGTCCCCAAATCAAACTGAATCTCAATGGATTTTTTGGGAGTCAAGGAATGTTTCGCGCCGTCCAAAGGAGATTTGAAATCAACCCGGTCTTCGTGAATCTTTCCCATGCCCGCTGATTTATGCGCCAGAGAAAAAACTTGAAAACCGCCTGAGTCTGAAAGAAGAGGTTTATCCCAAGACATAAATTTATTCACGCCTTTCGCTTTTCTTATCGTTTCCAATCCCGGCTGAAGATAAAGATGCAGAGTATTTACAACCATGGCCGGCAATCCCAACGCTTTCAAATCTGAATTGGACAAATCTTTAACAACCGCTCGCGTGGCATCAGGCATAAAAAAAGGCGTTTCAATTTCGCCATGCGCGGTTTTCAAAATACCAATCCTTGCTTTATTCTTTTTTGACTTTTTTATTATTTTGAACATTAAAAATATTTTATTAACAACCAACAGGCGAGCACAAAACTCGCCCATACTTATAAATAATCTGAAATCCGATATCCGAAATCCGATATCCGTTATTCCACCACCCCATCCCCTTTCCCAATCTCATCACCCTCCAATTTTGAAGTTTGAGCCTTGGTGGCTTCTTCAATCGCCGCTCCGGTTTCGCTGTCAGTGGCTTTTGCCACACTGCCTGGCAATAAAACCATTATTTTATTTTTATTTTCTTCTTGAGGGCTCGCTTTAATACTGAATTCCGCCTTGGCACTGCGCACGGTCGCGGGCAATCTACCAACGCTCCAAACAACTTCGCCCGTGTCCTCGTTGTACTGGATTGAACCAACTGATGTTATTTCTTTGCCATCCCATAAAATATTTTGAGGTAATTTTACAGATACTGCCAAATCATTCAGGTCATGGAGACTATTGGTTAATTCCCAATAAACTTTATATGTTGTATCTTCGTTCACCTTGGGCGGATTCGGGCCGGTACCCACGGGAATATCATCTTCATTAAAATAGCGAACGCTTTCCACAAGCGACAAATCACTATTTATCTTGTTAATAATAGTATTACTTCGGTTATCAATATTATTATCTTCCGTGCTTGTTTCTGTTTTGATATTTTCTACATTAAATTGCGCGTAACTTTTTACTTCGTAATTTTGTCCGGAAACAAATTCTCTTGAATCTTTAACATTGATGAAAAAATCTATTGTCCCTTCTTGGTGCTTGGCAAGCGTTGCCAAGCCCGGAATCTCTTCCTTGGTCCAAATAATATTGTTGCCAATCATAGCGCCATCATTCTCATCGCTTAAAGTTTTCCAGTCCAAAAAATTACTCTCCAGCGCGGCAGTCAAAACAATATCTTTCATATCAGTTTCGCCTTTGTTGGCATACACTATTAAATAATTTAAAGTCTGTCCGAATTCTATGCCTTGGTCGTTTTGAGAACCGTTTATAAATAAAGAGAGACTGAGATTACTTTTCATTATTTCAAAATCCAATTCTTTTATTAAAAATTCGTAATATGAACTTTCAGTTGTGCTGGCCGAAGGATTCCCGACTTCTTTTTCAAATTTCACAATAATCTTTTCCGCGTCATCCACTTTATCCGTAAATTTTAATTTGATTGCGATTGTCCTTTCTTCATTCGGCACTTCTTCCACGAGCCAGACACCAGAACGCACTTCGCTGAATTTCGCGCCCTTGTTTTTTTTGTCATCAGCTGTGGCTGTTGAATCAAAATATTGCTCTGCGCCGATAATCTGAACATTTTCCCGCGGTTCAATTGAAAAACGGAAATTGCTCAAGCAATTATTATCCAGCCCCTTATATCTCAACACCACGTTGGTTTCTTCTCCGACCAACGCTGTGGAAACATAATCAAAATCAATATTCAAACCGATATCTCTAACAATGGTTGTTGCGGAATCTTCTCTGGAAAATCCGGAAGCAAAATTTTCCGGCGAGTACGATAGTTTGGCCAAAACAGAATTTGCTTCGCCCTCCACACCAATTATCATTCCTTTTATTTTAACTTTTCCGGCGTGATGCGCTGGAACAGCGCCAATCTCCCAAATATTATTTTTTTCCGAATTTGTCCCAGGATCGCTATCCAAAAAAATAAAATTTTCCGGATATTTAATTTCAAGCTTGGCATCATTAATATTGACGTTGCTTTTATTGTTATAAGAAACCGTATAAAAAAATTCTTGTCCTGCCGTCACTTCGTTATCCCCTTCAATTTTAAAATCAACGGCTGTCGGGTCGGTTCCGGCCTGAAGAAAATAATTATAGATATAATATGAAGAACCGAACACGATGCCAATTAAAATAACAAAGGTGGACAACAAAAAAAGCATACCACGCTTTTTTTTGATATCCATTTTTTGCACATCAACGATTTGACCATCATCGTCTTGGTATATTTCATTCAAACTTTCTTCCACTTCTTCTTCGCGCCCCTCTTCTCTGGCTTCTTCTTCAACAACTTCTTCAAACTCTTCCACTTCATCCTCAGTCGGCAAAGGCCTTTTAACAAATTCCGCCACTTCGCTTTTTTTCAAATTTATAACAACGTCATCGTCCTCAACGTTCGGAACATTTTTTTTGTTTTTTACATTAATTTGTTTTTTTTGTTTTGGCATAAAAATTATAACTTTTTACTTCATCGTCCTATCTTTATCAACTTATCCGCCTTAATCTTCGCTTCCTGCTCCAAGAAAAATTTATTTACTCCCGGAATAACAGACAACCATTTTTTTATTAATTTAATTATTTTTTGCGCCTTTACTTTCGCCTGACCCAATAAATTATTAACATTTTTCGCAGTCTCTTCGCCTTTCACTTTGAATTCAGTTTGTTTATCCTGAGCCAAGCGCAAGTATGCCTCGTCCATTCCGTCTGATAATATATCTTCAATTTCTTTCAATCGTTCTTTCTGCACACGAGTCGCCATGCCGGTGGAAATAATCCCTCCAGCTTTTTCTTCGCCTGTTTTACCTTCTTTAATTTTATTTATCTCTTCATCGGCTCTTTCTTCTGACAAATCAAAATGTTCCGGACTGACCGGCCTTTCAATTTTATCATCTTTTATATTCTCCCTGTCTATCTTTTCTATTTCGCTTTTTCTATACTTTTCTATTTTTTTTTCCTCAACCATATTATTTATAATAATCACTTTATTATTATAACACAATTTTCTGGTGAATAAAACAACTCAAATCTTCTTAAATCTCACAGAGAAAATCGGCTCGTATTTATTGTCATGCACATCTTTAATGTCTATTGTTTCCCCTTTCATTATTGTACTCAATGCCGCGTCATTCAAAAGTAAAGTGTCATTTTCTATGTCTAATTTTAGCGTATCCAATTTATCAAATTCGCTTTTGAATTCATCGCGAATAGCTTCTTCGATTTTCTTCTTTTTTTCTTTCAACGCTTTTAATTCTTCCGTAGCGTCTTTGTGCGCGTTTGAACCTACCAAAGCGTCGCGATACATTGCCTTGATTTGTTTCTGTTCTTTTTTCGTCTCTTGAATGCGATTAAAAATTTCTTGTAAATTTGTCATAAAAAAAATAAATACTTCGCTTATTATCCAAGCGAAGATTATGTTAATTATTATTTATAATAAATTATTTTCCCTCTTCATGATACTCTTTTTCCGTATTCACATCCCAAATATTGGATTTGTCTTTTCTGTTCTTTACTATATTGTCTACGGCTGTGATGGCGGTCATCATGGAGTGATCCATATTATTATATTTATGCATTCCGTTTCGACCGATTAAAAAAAGATTTTCAAATTTGTCTATATAATTTTTTATAATCGGAAACTTTTTATAATTTTCAAAATAAGCAGGATAGGCCTTGCACACCCTCTTGATAAAACACTCTTCTAAGTCGTTATTGTTAATAATATTATTTTCAATCAATTCTTTTTCCGCTTCTTCTTTTATTTCCGTGTCGCTTTTGCGCCAAAAATCATCACCTTCATCGCAAAAATATTCCAGACTGATCCACACTTTATTTTTGTCGCGTACCAAATATGGGCTCCAATTATTACCGATCTGCATCCGGCCGGCGCGCATCTCTCTTTCTTGCAAGTAAATCCAATTATCCTTAATCATTCCGCCGTCTTTCTCTTGCAAATTTATTTTTTTAAGGAGCATGGCGGACAAAACCATGTCGCGATATTCCAATCCGGACGCGGCCTCTCGCACTTCACTTTGAACGTTTTCTCCCATGGACGCGATCAAGTCTTTAATAGGCATGGTGGAGAAGAAAATATCGCCTGAAAAAATTCGGCGTTCGCCATTATTATTTTCGGCTTCAACCGCCGTTACTTTATTATTTTCATGCTTAACGACCACCACCCTCTGGCCCAAAATTATTTTCCCACCTTTTTCTTTAATAATATCCGCCATTTTTTCCCAGAGCTGACCAGGGCCATATTTTGGATATAAGAAACGTTCGATCAAAGAAGTTTCGATGTTTTTCTGTTTTATATCGCTTTTAAAAAATTTCTTTCTAAAACTGTCCATAATTGCCTTGGCAATGGAAACACCCTTTACTCTTTGCGCGCCCCATTCGGCGCTGATTTCTCGACAGAGACGACCCCAAAGTTTTTCAGTATAAAATTCAAAAAATGTTTTATAAAGCTCTCGGCCAAAACGGTTGATGAAAAAATCTTCCAAATTTTTCTCGGGACGAATGGGAAATATCACCGCCCTCACGTAGCTAAATCCGATTTTCATCATGCGAAATATTCCCAAATTTTTAACAGTGTTCCAATTTAAACTAACAGGATAATCAAAAAATTTCTTTAAAAAATATATTCTTGATTTTCGGTTTCGAAAAATCATCACATCTTTTCCGACTTCTGGTCCGTCTTCCTTAAATGGCAATAAATTCTCCCACATTTTCATGATCAAATCAGATTTGGAAAAAAAACGATGCCCGCCAATATCCACCAAGTTGCCGTTGAAATTCAAAGTCTTGGCAATGCCGCCGGTTTGCTTGTCTTCTTCAAGCACAATCGGCTTGATATCGGTTTTCTCAAGCAACTCCAACGCGGCTGTCAATCCGGCCGGCCCGGCGCCGATGATAATGGCTGTTTTCTTTTCGTTATTCATTTATTTGATGGGTAAAAATTAATATTGTTTCTTCCCCTACTTTATTGTTGACGCCATAGACAGAAAAATCGTCTGAGAAAAGCGCGGAAAACTCTCTTCTTTTTTCTACCGCCTCTTCACCACCGATAATAGCTATAATGTTAGTATTGTTTATTATATCTTTATTTGATAACAATTGATCCAATTTTTTAGTTTCATATTTAATATACCATTTATCCGTAAAACCTTGATAGGGCTCAAGATACACGAGGCGCGGTTCTGAAATTTCCGCGATTTTTTCGTTTATATCAACGGCGTTTTCTTGCCAGCGACACAACAATGGATTTTGAATACAGGGATTAAAAGTAAAGTTATTAAAATAAAACAAAATTATTATTGAATTTAAAATTACCATGGCATAAAAAATATTTTTTGCGAATTTGTTTTCTTTTATTTTTTCAAAAAGCAAAGCGCAAAAATAAACCAACGGAATATCCAGCATAATATAGCTGTAAAAAGACTTGGAAGTAAAAATAAAAGCCAAAATAATCACAATAAAAAATATAAACATTAAATAATTAATATTATTCTTCATATCACGATTTTTCTTGATTGCCAAAAAAATTCCGGTCATGGCGCCAAAAAATAATATTCCATACGAATTCCATAGATTATTCAACATAGCTTCCAGTCCTTTCAATCCGACAAAGTCATTCACATATCTTTTCATGTCATAAATCTGTTGTGGCTCGCTTAAAAAATAAAGACAAAAAGGAATGAAGGCAAGTGGCAATAAAAAAAACTTCTTATCGCGCCAAACAAGTCCTCTCGTGTTTATAAATAGACAAATAAACAAAACAACAAAAAGATAAACGGCTTGAATTTTCATCCACGGGGAAACGAGAAGCGCCAAAAAAAGAAGAAAAATATTCAGGGCGCTCTCTTCTCTTTCGCATTTAATCCAAAAAAATAAAATCAAAATCCAACTGACAACCAGCGGAACATCCAGATAGGCGCTACGCGAAAAAATTATACTACCCGGTAGAATCATGGCCAACGCTGCCATAATCAATCCAAAATTCTTATCTTTAATTTCTTTTCCCAAAAAATAAAAAAGAAAAACTCCCAAAACTCCTATCGCGGCAAATGGAAGACGCGCCGCAGTTTCACTTGCGCCAAATAAATTTTGGCTTGCGACCGAAATTCCGGGCAGTACAAAAGAATGAGGAAAATCCACACCCAAGGCGGTTTTGGCTTCGTCAGTGTTCAGATCGCCAAGGCCCAAATTATAGAACCTCAAAACGGCCGCCAAAACGATTATAATAATTAACAAATATTTACTTTTCATAAAGATTCAATCATTACAAATTTATTTTCTTCAAATTCCACTTTAAACTTTTTTTCCGCCACAAAGAATTCTTTTTCTGATCCATGATAATAATAATCAAAATAAAAAATATCGCGTTTATCGCGTTTTTCAATTTTTCGCAAAGATAAATCAGTGGCGGCCAGCCCGTAAATTTCCCGCAAAGCCATGTTCGCTTCTATGGCGTTGGTGCGAACAGAAGAGTTCAAAAATAAATCTTTTATTTGATAAATTTTTATTGAAAAGAAAATTGACAAAAACAAAGCCACGGCAATAATCAATGTCCAAACATATTTTTTTTGGCGCGCTTCTTCCATATTATTTCAAAAAGTCTTCCGCATATTTTGCAATATTCGGGTCAAGTTCCACGGCTTTGGCAACCGCCTCTTCTGCTTTTTTCATATCACCTTTCATTTTATAAAGCACGGCGATTTTTATCCAATTGTCTGTCACGTTCGGTTCTTTTTTTACCAAATTTTCAAAAAGAATGGTCATTCTTTCAAGATCTTTATTCTCCGAATAATAATTGATTAAGTATTTTATTGTATCCGCCGTCAACATATTTACTCCGCCCAAATCAAGGCACTGGCTATAACTATTATAAGACTCTTTTTCTTGATTTGAAATCAAGTATGCCCGACCAAGATAACAATAGCTGTCAAAATAAATTTCATTCAGACTCACCGCGTATTGCAAAGTTTCAACGGATTTTTCTTTTTCGCCTCGGTTGGCCAGAATTTGCGCTTTTTGAAAATAAATCGGGATTCTTCCCGGGCTTGCCGCAACGGAATTTTCAATCGCTTCCAACGCCCTGTTGGAATAAAATTCAAATTTTATGGCATCATCTCGATTATAACTTGCCGCAATATCAAGTATTTGCGCCAAAATCATTTGATTCATGCTGTCTTGCGGATTATATTTAATATTTTCATCAGCTAAAAAAATAGTATAATCCAAAATTTCATTTCGTCTTTCTTTACTCAGTTTGTCAAGCATTTCGGTTCTTTCCGCCAATGTACGGACAAAGCTGGACCGAGAATCACGATCCAAGGGTGTATTTATACTCAAAGCTTTCTTGTAAACATCTTCTGCTTCTTCAATATCATTTTTCGCAAAAGCCATTTGCCCATCAATGGTCAACTTTAACATCTTCAATGGCTTGATATTGTATTGATAAACAATAGTCAAAAAAATTATGCCGGCGATGATTAAAAAATATGTTTCCTTGTTTTCCATCGGCCGATCTTTCACGCCCTCTATTAAACTATTATCAAAATAACTATTATCAGATCTTCTATATTTGGGATTTTGAATTTGAATTTCATAATCATCTTTTGCTCCTTCGCCATAAAGCCAATAGATATATCCCAAAACCGCCATGAGTGCCATATAAGTGACAAAAGCGTCAAAGACAGCCAAATTTTGAATAAAATAAGCCGTAAACAAACAAAAAAGCATAATAAATTCATGCGTACCGATCTTTTTTTCCAGATACCCATTGACAAGATAAAAAGCCGCTGCCACGAATATAGACAGATAAGTTAAAAGTCCCAGCAGACCGGTGGTGGAAGCAATATCAATTAAATTATTGTGCGCTCGGTCAAAATAAGTTTCACTGCGCGTATAATTATAAAATTGGGGCTCAAAATATTTGTCAAAAACAATGGCGTAATTCCCATAACCGGTACCGAGAATCGGATGCGTTTTAAAATCTTTGAAAGCCGCTCTCCAAGATATCAAACGAGTCTGAAAAGTATTTTTTTGAAAATCTATTTCACTCAATGAAGATAAAACCGGCGCATTCCGCACAAATTCGCTATTCTTATTCGCGAACATAACACCGGTTAAGACAACCAGCGCCACGGCAATAGCGATGGCGGATATTTTCAACTTTTTATTCGCGGATAAAACCGCGTATAAAAACAACATCACAATTATACTGAGCCCCAAGCCGACATAAGCTCCGGTCGTATCCGCCTTGTTGAAAGACAAAAGCATGATGGGAATTGGAATCAAATAAAGCCATTTCAAATTATTATTCTTTTCGCGGAAAAATAAGAGTAAAGAAAAATAAATGTTGAATATTAAGTATGCGCTCACATAGGCGGTGTTGCCGATTTGGCTATGTGTTTCTTTGCCTATGCCGATCAAACTGATTAAGGTCGCGCAAATAATAGAAAAAATAAAAAATATTTTCCAATCTTCTTCGCTCCGCAAAACAGTGATAATGATGAAGTAATAAGCCAGAAAATGAAGCAAATGAAATATGCCGAGCATTCTTTCAATATCGCCCCAAAAACTTAAATTAAAATCAACGGTCACAAAACAGGAGGCGAGAATAGCAGCAAAAAATGCCAGAAGCCCGAAAGAAATATATGATCCTTTTGGCCGATATTCCGGATATTTAACAATAAAACCAACCCAAAATATCAATAATATCTCAATCAAAATATTGAAAGAAATTTGCTTTGAGGTAATGAACGGGAATAACAAGTCTTTAAACACAAAAAAGACGCAGATAAGAGAAAGATAGATTCCTGATTTTAATATAAGAAGATATACTTTTTGAGACATATAATTTTTAAAATTAAAAATTTTGAAACTCAGCTTAACAACGTTAGAACAATTAAAATATTACAATACAAAACTTTAAATGTCAAAAATTATTTTATTCTATTTTTTCCCAACTTAGTTTCACTCTTGCTTCAGCATGATATTCATAATAGTCTATTCTTATCTCGTGTTCGCCGGCGGTTAAATCTTTTGTGGCGTTTAATGTTCTGTCAACATTATTTTCTTTCCAAGATTGCATGATCAGTCCACCGTCAAGATAAACTTTTATGGCGTCATTAAAAACAGCCGTGAATTTATATTGACCTTCGTCGAAATTTTCCGTGCCAATAAAGCGGACTGAAAATCGATCAATTTTACCCAATCCTTCCGGTCCTCCCACGCCCCAGTCAACATCAACGCCATTTGTAAAATATTCTTTTCTTTCCACTGCCACCCCACCTCTTAATTCTTCCAGCGGAAAATATTGGGCTATATATTCGGTACTGGTGGCTGTCTCAATTTCCGCTTCGTTTGTGGTGGTTGAGGTTGTTTCAATATTTTCTTCAGTACTTGTAGCGACTTCTTCCGCCTGCCCTGAACTTGCCGAAGGGTCAACACCAATATTTTCTTCCGCGACAGGCGCTGCTGCTGGAATTCCATATCCATCTTTAATATTTATTTCTGCCAAGTTTTCGTTAGTGATGCCTAGTCCTAATTCGCGCATTATATTAAACGCATCCAATGGTCGGCCAAGATAATACATTTTCAAAGTCTTGGGATAAACATAATATGCTTCGCCGTTTTGTTCAACACGCAAAAGAATTTTCCCGGCCAAGCGCGCTGGCGCTGTAAGGTCAAAAGAATCAAAATCTTTATTTGATATTCCGAGGCCCAATTCGCGCATGATATTAAACGCGTCAGCCGGACGGCCAAGATAATACCGCTCTTCATTTTCCGGATTAACATACCAGGCCTCGCCGTGCGATTCAACTTGCAATAAAATCGTGCCTTTAAGGCGCGCGGATAAATCCGTTGTTTCAGCTTGGACATAATAACAAGGCGCCAATAATAAAGTCAATATAAAAATAATAAAATATTTCTTATTCATATTTTTCTTATAAATTTTTATTAATTATTATGATTATATTATAGCATGAATGCGGTTTATAACAAAAAAATATTTTTTTGTCCCAGTCGTAGTCTCCTTTTTTTGTCCCGTCGTAGTCTCCCCGCGGGGTACTACGACGCGTTGACGCAGAACGGCAGAGTCCTCTGCGGAGAGACTATGCCGAGACAAAACAAAAAACTCCCATCTCCCATCGCAATGGGAGAGGTGCTGGGGGTGAGGGCAAAAAAACATTCCCCCTCCCGCGCATTGCGGAAGGGGGAAATGTTTTTATGTATCTAACCTAATTGATACAATGTGTTATTAACTAAATTAGTTAGTTAATGAACCGCCTCTAACATAGGTTATACCAGGTAGTAATGTGTAGACAGCTGAAATATCAGCAGTGTCTGAACCGGCTGAACCAGTGTTGTGAGTGTAATTTAAGTTAGCTGTTAAGCCTTCCATGGTCACCTGCAATGAATCATTTGCGCCAACTCCGCTAACTGTAGCTTTCACTACATATTCAGCAGTTTCTCCCGGTCTGATTGTTAAATCAGAATCCGTGTCGCTGTAAGTTTCAGGGAAGTTGATCTTAAATGTGCCTGCAGATACGTCAACCACTGTGGCTGCATCATCGTCAGCGAGGTGATAAAGAGCGTCTTGCTCTCCATCCGCGCCGCCAACTCTTTCAAGTTTGAATGTTGCTAATACAACGTCAGCTGAAGAAGCCACAGTAAATGTGGTTGTAGCAAGCTTCACGCCCAAGTTAGATCCGTCATAGTCAGCATTGTCGGAAGCAGGGACGGTAACCTTAAAGCTGAAGATGTCCTTCGCTGTTCCATTTGCAAGCAAACCATTGGCAAAAGCGCTGGATACAGCAGATACCTTCGCACCTACGATTGTTGAAACGTTGGTATTTGTGCTGCTAGCTACGCCATTGTCTAGTTCCACATCGCCTGTTGCAACTCCCAAAGCTTTCACAGTATAATCCGTGGTGCTGGAAATCGCGAGCTCAATGGTGCGAGCCGCGGTTGCTGTTGAATCAGAAGCCGGGGAATCTGAATAGTCAATGCCTGCTAAATCCGCGCCAACATACCAATAGGTAATGCCAGTGGTCGGAACTTCAACATTAATGTCTTCAAATGTTGCTCTCCTGCTTGAATCCAAAGTGGCTGAGCCAAGAAGGGTGGTCATGGCCGAGTCGCTGTAAAGCTTTAAGGCAGAAATGTCATCAGCGTCAGCGTCTCCTGTGAGATTGATCAAGGTAATGTCTTCAATTTTGACATCTTCCTTTGCGGCGGTAAGCTTAAGTCTGCCTACAAGCGCGGATGTTCCGGCCAACACATTTTGATTAGCGTTTAAGCCGGTAAAATCCGTGTCAACAGCCACAGTGTAGGTTCCCAAAGCCGCGATAGTTGATGTTTGACCAACAGTGCTGGAAATCGTGTATTGAGAATCAGAAGGAGATGTGTAGGTCAAAGCGTCATTATCCGCGTCTTTTACCGTAAAGAGGGTGGTTGTCGCTCCGCCGTAGGTCCAAGCCAATTTTACTGTATTGGCAGTCGGATCATTCTTCACGTCTCCGCGAACAACGATTTCAACGCCGTTTGACGTTCCTTTCGGAATGGTCAAATTAAATCCGGAGAATGATGCGGCTGTAACATCGGCTAATGATGTTACTGTCGCTAAAGGTGTGACAGCTAAATCATCGGCCACTGTATAGAGATATAATCTCTCAAAATAATCATCAAGATATCCGGCTCCAAGAGTGGCGGTAAAGTTAACCTTTGACAATTTCAAGTCGCTTACGCCGTTCGCTGTGATTTTGCCTTTGTATAAAAGCACTTTATCACTGTTTTCAACATAAGTGGCTGCAGATGTCGTCACTTTGGCAAATGTTACTGTCGGTTCAGCGACCGTCATTGTCTTGCCGGTCAAAGTCTGGGACGAAATATCATCTGCCGCGGTAACCGCTTCGTCTGAATTTACGTAAGTGGCTGTAAAGTTGGAACCAAAGTCAATGCTCGCCGTGTAAGACTGGCCGACTGTTGCCGCATCAGGCACATCGCCGCGAATCTTAAATGTGTACTGAATGCCGGACTTCAAAGAAACATTCTCAAAATCGTAGTTTTGAGTGACAGAAGCCGATGTGTTGTCAGCTACTGAGTAGCTAACACCATTGACATCGTCAACCATTTCCACGTTGTCAAGAATATCGTCGGCATCAGATGAATCCATGGTAACAACAATTCTCATGGTGCTGATCTCCACATCTTCAGTATCGGCCTTAATCTTGAAGTTGGCCAACAACATGTCGTCATTGTTATCTTTGACATCAGCCGCTTGAGGCCCGTCAAATGAAACATTGATTGCCGCGCCGTCTATTGTGACATCATCGGCGTATGTAGTGTTCAACGAAGTGTTGGTGACAGTCGCGCTATAATGGTCGCCGTATGCGCTTCCGCGAGCGTCAATGTCAGCAATATTGTTCAAATATAATTGAACAGTTTTGGTAACACCTGTAATCACATCAGCGCGAACAACAGCAGTGATTTTTTTGCTCTTCTTAATAGCTACAGGTTCATCAAGCATAAAAGTGACATACTTGCTGACCATGGAAACTCCTTCGACCACCTTGACGCCGTCCAATTCCAATGAGAAATTGTTTAAATCACCGTCTGAGGCTGTGCCGTTTTGTTTCAATTTTATGCTATAGATATTAACAACTTCATAAGCGTTATTCTCAATGTCAAAGTCAAGAATGCCGCTTTGCTGTTCACCGACTTTTACATCCGGCAAATCATCGCTGGCTGTCAAAGTGACAGTTGCGGCATCAACCGTTGAAAAAGTCATTGTGTTGCTTTGAATTGGGAATGAGCCGGAAATTGTCGCGCCATTGGTGGTAATATCAGATGCGGAAACAATCCTAAATGCATGGTTGCCACTCTTGTCGCCTGTCGCGCCGCTCATTCTTACCGTTAATATCTTTGTCGCTCCGGCAGGAACAACATAACTCAAACCAGAAAAAGATAATTCATGAGTTGAGCTATTTACTGACTTAATGGTGGTCAGACGGGTATCACCGTCATATAAATAACCTCCGGTAAAGTCAGTTGTCGCGCCAGTGCCGACTCGAACTAATTTAATTGATTTAACTGTGACATCGCCATCAGAAGCGGCTGTCAAGTTGATCCTCATGAAAGGAACCAATGTTCCTCCTGAAGGAATGCTTACGGAAGACGGGGTGTCGCCTGATAAGACAACTGTTAATCCTGATCCAGCACCCACATCAATTCCCGTGCCTGCTCCGAATTGAATTGTGCTGATAGCTGTTTCTTCGCTGTTGATCATCGTGCCGGCCGCCGGTATTGCCGCGGCTGTTACAATGTCATCCCATTTAAGATTGTTAGCTAAGAAGGCTGCCGCGGAAGCGAACTTGCGCGCCAAGCCAGCAGCGTCAACATAATATACGTCGGGACTGTCAGCAGTCTTGATTAAAGAGCCTTCCGGGTATTGACCCAGTGACAAAGGACTGCCAGTGACATAATTGCTCATAAATGATGGAACAATGTCAATCACATTTTTGGCCCAGTCCGCGCCCCAGAGGTTAATGGCGTTTTCTGCGCTCACTATTGACCTCAAAGTGCTGTCTGCTTCAACAGCATAGACGATAGCTTCGTCAGGGCTTGTAATTAATCTAGTACCCGGTCTGACTGTTACGTTGCCTCCGCGCGCGAACTCGTCTAGTTCGCTTTGAGAAACAACTTGGATACCGCTCCAATCAGAATACCAGGTGAAATACGTAGCTTCGTTAGGGAAAACGTGCTTTTTACTGTCAGCGCCAAGATAGTAAACGGCTGAATTCGTGGCCAATTTTACCAAATCTCCGGCTTGAGCCGCTTCTGCCGCAGGAGCAACGATCATGCTCATGGACATTACGGTTACAGCCATTACGCTAACAGTAAAGATTTTTCGTAATTTTTTCATAAATAACTACTTTTTCAGTTAAATTAAATTTAACTGTGTTTTTTGCCTTATTCTGAAAAGAATAAATTTATTAAATCAACCGGAATCCCGCTCCCCCTGCGTTTTCTGCGAAAAAAATTCGCGTTACCGCTCGAGGATAAATTTGCATGGGAAATTTAGTCCCGCGCCTTTTACGCAAAAAGCGCAGGGAAAAAGCTTAGTTGATTTAATGAACAATTCAAATCAAGAAAGGCGTTTTACTTTTGTTAAAGGTAAAACCCTCTTTCGAGGTCGACCTTTGCAGTCTCACCTACTTCACCGGATTTCAGATATCGGATATCAGATATCAGATACTGAATTCGGGATTGAAGTTTTTTTTATCCGCGATTAACGCGGAATAGTTTGGCAATTTTTATAAATTAATGTTTTTTTCACGGATAATTTTTTTGTTAGGCTGGGTTTTAAAACCCAGCCTAACAAAAAAATTATCCGTGAAAAAAACAACATTGAAATTCCTTTACGATAAATTGCCAAACTACTCTACGCTAATTATTATTTAATAATTTCAAACAACTTTTTAACTCCGGGAATCTTAACTAACATCGAATATATTTTATCTATAATTTTTAAATTATTATAAATATTATTTAATGCTATTGGGTTAATACTCAAAATATTCTTCTCATTAATTTTTTCCAGCTCAGAATGTGAACAGACTGCCACAAAATATAACGGCTCAAAATTATTTGGCATAATAATTTGAGATGTTTCACTTTCCGTTGTCAAACAGCTGGCCAAACCGTTAAACTGCTCAAGTATCTTACAATATTTGAAATGTTTATTTAATGCCGTTGTAAATTCATCTTTTAAATATTCTTTCAAGTGGTACGGATTCTTTTGCAAAAATACTTTTTTATTCGGCGTAGAAATTATGAGCCGGCCGTCAGATTTTAAAACTCTGGCCAATTCGCTTAAAAACTTATCATGATCCTCGGGTTTTAAATGTTCAATTGTTTCAAAAGACGCAATCAGATTAAATGTTTGGTCATTTTCTTTAACATCTTCAGCTTTACCAAAAATATATTTTATATTTTCTTTACTATTATTTTTTCGCGCCTGAACAAGCGCTTCCTCGCTCGCATCAATTGCTGTAATTTCTTTTGCGCCAGCATTTGCCAAGATCTGCGCTCCATATCCGGAACCGCACGCGACATCCAATACTATCTTATCTTTTACAAACTTGCTGGCAAATATATAGCGAACAAGATGCTCATCATAAATAATATTTTCTTTTGTTTTACTATTCAAAACTAATCTTTCATCAAAAACTTTTGACATACATCAATTATTCTTCAGTTGAGCTAGCTTGCTCAGTTTCGCCACCTGCTTCACTCGGTGAGGAACTGGCTGTTTCACTGTTTGCACCAACAGCCAAATTATTAACTATCTCATTAACGTTCTGTAACATATTCAAAGTTGCTTCATAATTTTCTTCGTCCAATAAATTTTCAGCTTGCTTCAATATTGATTGCGGATCAGAAGACACGGCCGGAGTTGAGGTCGCGTCAGTGGAAGTTGAAATCAAAAAATTATTTTCTGAAACAACAGACAAAATATTTTCTTCTTGCGCTTGTTCGGATATTTGCAAACCCTTATCGTCTTTCCCCAAGTTGGCGCTGAATACTGACAAATCTTCCGCCACCTCAGTGCTACTTCCCAATTCACTTTGAACCAATTTCGGCGCGACAACATTGTCCATTCTGGATAATCTGCTCTTTACATTTTCCATCTCATTATTAAAATCTTTAATTAATTTACTTACTTTTTCTTCTTTGTGATTGTCGGGGTCCTGCATAACTTGCCCGATTTCTTTTACTCTGTTGCCAGCGAATTTGATGCCCAATTGCGCCTTATCTTTATCATTAAAAGCAAAAGCTCTTTGTGCTTCCTCGCTGATAATTTTGGCTATATATAATGAATCTCCCGGTTTTGTGTTTTCAGACGCTTTCATGCTGGCAATTCCTCCGCCGAAAACCGCCAAAAACAACAGGCAGACTATTGAAGCCGGGCTAGAAACAAATTTAAAAGTTTTTGCGGATAATTCTTTAAAATACAACAAAGTCCAATTAAAGCTCTTGGCTTCAACAGGCGTTTGCGATTGATAAATTTGGTTCATTAAAAGACCCCTGTTATCTTCTTTCCATTTTACAGAAGGGGATATTTCTTTCAAACTATTTAATTGTTCAAGCATTTTTTTCTCTTCCACCATATTATTTATCAGCTATTTTTTTCAAAGCGTTCGTTGCTCTGTAAATCAGCACGCGAACATTTCCATTTGACTTGCCAATAACCTCTGCTATTTCTGAAATTGACAATTCGTTAATATATTTAAGTATAATTACTTCGCGATATTCATCTTTTAATTCAAATATTTTTCTTTCTATTATTTTATAGTCAAACTCTGTTTCTACTTTATTGTATAAATCCTGATCTTGATCTAAAATATCTTCAGTGATTTCGGCATTATAACCGACATTTGATTGACTGTTTTTTTTTCTATAATAATCTATGATCAGATTTCGAGCCACTTTATATAGCAACGCTTTCAGGGTTTTATAATCTGAAATATTATTATTTTGAATATAGTCCCATGTTTTCAAAAAAACAGACGAAGTAAGGTCTTCGGCCTCTTCTTTATTGCTTACTTTAAAGTATACGAATCTATATATACTATCCAAGTATAAGTCGTAAGTCTTTATAAAAGCGTCCCTGTCTTTCTGTTGCAACCGGTAATATAAAATTTTATCTTTAAATTGCCCGCGGCTCATTTTATTTATTTTGTTCCGCTTTATATATAAATACGAAACAAAAGATAAATTGTTACACAAGATTAAATAAGAATGTTTTATCTATAAATTATCTGTAATTATAAATAAAAAACTAGACCTTAAAAAGCCCTTTTGTTTTTGTTTATAAAATATTTAATAAAATACTACCACAAAAGCAATAATAACGCAAACGAAAATGGTATATTTTCCACCATGCACTAGCGCTTTTTTATTTGTTATCATAAAATGACAACTGCGCCTTGACTCCAAATTTTTTTTATGTAAATATGTAAAGACAAATCCGTACTTAAGTCCATGTTTCTCTAGACTAAAACTGTTGATAAATTATAAAATATGTTATAGAGTCTATAGTATATACAGTATATATAGTATATATTTATAGTATATACTTAATTTTAAGAAGATAAGTCTACAGTTTTGTGGACTTAAAGTGGACATTATTTAAATATTAGCAATTTTTAATATTTAAGTCTACAAAACTGTGGACTTAAATACACAAATATGCCTGCGGATTTAATAAACAATCAAAATCCGATAGATATAAATACGGCCCCTCACAACCCATTTAAAATAAACGGTAATTTAACCAATCTTAAAAAGAAGGGAAAGAGAAGAAAGTTTATCCACAACGACTCTATATTATTAAAAGAAATAAAAAACCCTATTCTTTTATCAGTATCGGAAGCTTCAAAAATAGGAGGCGTAACCACAAAAACAATTCGTCGAGCCATACAATCAAAACAACTTAAATATAAAATTGTTAATAACCGATATTTTCTTGATCTTACTTCCGTTATATTGCATCTTCACACAGCCGCCAAACTAAAAAACAAATTAATTCAATTCGGTCTAGGTCAATACGTTAAGAAATGGAAAAAATAAAACATGTAGGGGCGTATTGCAATACGCCCCTACATGTCTATTATTTAAGATAAATTTATTTTACAGCACCGCTTCCTTGGCTGCCTTGGCTAATCTGAATTTTACCACTGTTTTGGCCGGAATTTTTATTGTCGCGCCTGTCGCAGGATTTCTACCCATTCTTTCTTTCCTTCTGGCTTTGATTAATTTTCCAAAACCCGGAACAACAAATTCTCCTCCTTTTTTTACTTCACTATAGGCTGTCTTGGCTAAAAGATCCAAAACATCTCCCACGTTTTTTTTGCTTACGCCAGTGCCGTCTGACAGCTTGGCCAGTAATTGCGATTTTGTCATTTTCGCCATAATAATTTTTGTGGGCTCACGCGCCCAAAAGTTAATAATAAAACCCCATTACACTTTGGGGATATCTATTAACTATTATACACCAATCATTGATAATTGAATAGTTTCTTAAAAATAAAAAGGGGGCAACGTTTGTTTCCAAACGCGTCCCCTGTTCTAGTCTAAAAAATATGATTAAGGTTCGATTGCCTTGGCCACTGCCTCGGCCAATTCCAGCGGATCTACTCCGGATGGTCCATTAGCGCGAGCCTTTCTTGACCCACAGACAGCTGACCGAGCATTAAAATACCAACGACCCTTCAACAACAACTCCTTTACGATCGGGAATCTCCTTATTCTTGACATGAGACTACTGTCAGATGCGACAATCCCCATGTCATAATTGTTCCCGTCTTCGAAGTCAATTGCAGCACGTCCCGCATAAATTACAACGCGTGCTCCATTTCTGAAGACATTTGAAGTCGTTCCTGTCCTCTTAGCTCCAACGACAAGTGCTACATCATTTTTTATCCACGTAACCACATCAGGATTTAGAGCCTCCACTTCGGCGGCGGCGCGAGCGAGACCATTCCTGTACAACCCGGACAGAATGTCTCTGATTTTCTTCTCCAGAAAATCATTTTCTCTTGTTGTCGCGCTTAAGGCATTGTATATCATTCCCAAATGAGAAAAAGAAATAATATTCTCAACTTCGTGCCCAACTTGATAAACACTGAAGATATTTCCGTGTCCGCAATAGAGCGCGTTTATTACGCCCACCAAGTGCTTTAACGCCTCTTTGTCTTCTTGGCCACAATACTTCTTAACAGTGGCAGCGAACTTGGATTCTCCATCAGCCATCTGCTTTTCGGCCAAAAACTCCATAGCGAACGGTTTATCGCTAAAAACGGATTGTGCCCAACGCGTAGCCATGAGATCAAGGTCTTCGTAGTCTTTTAAACAATTACGGCCAAAATTTATTTTGACCATACCGTCAAGAATTCTGAAAATCTCGTACATCGTCTTGAAGTCTTTATACGGCCTCAATGTTTGCAAAGCGCGCAACACCGCGTTTAAGGACGTAAAATGAAACAACTGCTCACTTTCAGGATGAACGCTATGGACTCTGAACACTCCGCCATAAGCATCGTGCAAATCCACAAATTGTTCCAACGGTGCAAAAAGGATTCTGTCTTCTTCTGTGCCATACTCGTTAAGTAGCTTTCGGAAACAAGAATGCGTCTTGCCCTCTTCGTCAGCGTCTCCCTTGATACACTTAATATCAGAATTAGGAATGTCCATATCGATGATAATGTCCTGCATGTATTCAGGAATCTTGCTGGAAGTATAATTGTTCGGAGAAATAAATAATACGGATGTTCTTACATCGCTCCCTGCCAATATTCTTGGAAGCAAAACCTTCATAAGAAGATAAGTTGAACAAATATTGTCCAAGTCAACATTCTTGTGCGTCACCACACGCAATAACTTGGTAGTATTCAGCACCTCTACGATTGGTTTGAGCTTAGATTCAGATTTTAAAATGAGCATCACTGCATCTCCTTTTCTTCTTTTTTATAATAAAGAGATACTACATTATATTACATTTTCAATAAAATGTCAATTCGCTAAAAAATTACCTAACATTAAATGACGAGACCCGAAAAATAATAAGCAAAAAAACAAACAAATATTATAATAAAAGATTATTTTATATCTTATTCACCTATATCACCAACATTATTCCGAAAATAACAAAGAAAGCGACAATCATCCAGCCGATGGTGTAAAAAAGCTGAGTAACCGCTTCTTTTTTTTGCCCTTCCAAATAAAGCCAGATTGGCCGACCTAAGATTAAAAGCCCTGTAATCAGCGCGGAGATAATAAAAAGCGACAAGAGCAAAATTGGACCCCAAAAAGCATTTATTTTCGCTCCCAAGAGATGTTCGCCATTCATAAAAAACAACGATACCAGCGCGATATAAAGCAAGGCGCCCAATGAGCAAAAAAAACTTTCTTGGATTGTCTTTAAATTTTTCATAGATTTATATATAAATAAATTAATTTATTATTTTTTGCCATACCACCAAACTGCAATAAAAGTAGCAATCGGTACTGATAAAATTAAACCGATACTGCCCACCAAAGTTCTGACAACTTCAGTGGCGATAATCTCGTTGTTTATTATTTGATTGAAGCTTAAAAATGCGCTTTCTCCAGAAACAAATAGAATAAGCAAAGGAAGCGATACTCCGGCATAAGCCAAAAACAATGTATTTGTCATAGAAGCAATATGCGAAACTCCCACCTTATAAGCATGTTTAAAAATTTCTATTCTACCGAGAGATTCGTTAGCTTCGGCAATTTGCTCGACAGTTCCAATTTGAGATATTACCACATCATCTAAAACGCCCAGGGCGCCAATAATAACTCCAGCCAGCAGAAGTCCTTGAAAATTAATAACTTGTCCGCCGATGTTAAATAAAAATAATATATCCTCACTTGCTGCCCCTGTTAATTTAGTTAATGAAACAAAAACCAAGGAAAATAAAATTGTAATAATTAAACTAATAAAAATACTAATTGCTGCTAAATGTGACCGTGCCCGAAAACCTTCTGTTGTATAAATTATAACGAATAGAATAATAAGGGAACCGATTAAAGTGATTAATAGAGGACTGGCTCCAGAGAGTATTTGAGGGACAATATATTTAATAATAACCAAAAATGTCAAAGCCAGAGCCAAAAGAGAGCGCAGGCCTTTTATTCCGCCGACGGAAAACAATACCAAAACAAAAACAATAGCCAATCCCCATAAACTTTTTGTTCGAACATAATCAGTAATGTAGTAAGCCACGCTTCCTTCTGCGTCATGACTGGCCACCATCAAAACTCTGTCTCCGGATTTATAAATATTTTTATTAAGAACATCAATTTCACCAATACCATTGAAATTTATTTTCTTATCTTCAAAATCTCCTTCTAATCCTCGCAATAACAAATTCTGCTGTTCTGTCTCGGTGCCATCAGGAAATATGGTTTTCTGTTGTTCAACAATCTGAATTACTTCTGCCTTAAAAAAAGCATCTTTTTGTATTTCATCTGTTTGGGCAAAAGTAAGAATCGGGAAAAATAAAAAAAGTAACAATAATATTTTTTGCATAGTTTTATAAATCATAACTTCATTATAGCAAATTTATCTTCAAACCCACAATCTCCCATACAAAATCACAGCTAAAATTAGCTGTGATTTTGTCTACACGGGGTCTGTCGCAATTATAAATTTATTTCTTTTTTTTCTTAACAACAACTTTCTTAACAGCTTTTTTATGGGCTATGGATTTTTTCTTGACTGCTTTAACAACATGCTTTTCTTTTTTAATTGAGACCTTGTGTGATAATATTTTCAAAATATCATCAAGTTTGCCATTCAACATTTCAAATTGTTTTTTGTGTTGATCGGAACCAACAACCTTGTCGCCACTGGACGATTCTTTCTTGCCAAAACAATCACTGCAAAAAACAGGTTTATCTCCGGATGGCCTGAAAGGCACCTCGCATTCTTTGTGGCATTTATCACAAACGGTTTGAAACATTTTTTTGTCTCCAAAACTCTGCCGACCAGAAGGTCTTCTTTCAAATCTCCCGCCACCGGACGATTCTTTCTTGCCAAAACAATTACTGCAAAAAACCGGCTTGTCTCCGGATGGCCTGAAAGGCACCTCGCATTTATCACCGCAATCAGCACAGATGGCTTGATGCATTGACGGCCTTTCCGATCTTTCTCCACGATCGTCGCCAAATCTCTTCTTCCCACCAAAGCTGTCTCTTCTTTTAAAATTTCCCATAATATTTTGTTTAATTAATTACGCACGGGGTGTAGGAATCGAACCCACGCAAGAGGTTTTGGAAACCCCTGTACTACCATTATACGAACCCCGCAGGACGAGTCTAAAGTTTAAAGTCAAAAGTCGAAAGTATTTAACAATACCATCTTTAAACTTTAAATTCTAAAATCGCCAGGACTTTAGACTTTCTACTTTTCTAAGACATCCGTGTATTCCATTTCGTAAATATGAAAAATTGTGATGGTGAGAGAAATAATCAATGGGCCAAAAATAATTCCCCAAAATCCAAATAAAGTTAATCCGCCCAGGATAGAGAAGAAAATAAACAAAGGATGGACTTGCGCTTTATCTTTAATGAGATATGTTCGAATAATGTTATCGCTTGTGCTTACAGCTATTATTCCCCAGATAATCAAAAATATTCCCTGCCAAATATTGCCGATAGTCAGAAGATATATGCTAGCCGGAAGCCAAATAAGGGATGCGCCGAAATACGGCAATAAAGACGCAATGGCCATAAAAATTCCCGGGAAAAACGCGGGGAGCCCTGCGATCATAAATCCAATCGCGCCGATTATACCCTGAGCAATGCCAACCAAAAATATGGAAACCATTATGGAATAACTTACGTCTCGAAATTTTTGAAATATTGCCTTGTCGTATTTATTTGGTAAGGGCGTCCAATACATCAACTTCTCCAACAAAACTTTTCCGTCAATAAAGAAAAAATAAACAGCAATTAAGACCAAGAGAAGACTGGTTGCCCCGATGGCGATTTTGGCCAACTGTTCATATAGCCAAAAACTGAAATTTTTCGTGACGCTCAATGCAACTTCGCTCAAGTTTACGCTTTCCAGACCTGGCAATTTTATCAAGCGTGACAAGTCGCTTTTTACGGCATCAATACTATACTCATTAATAAAAGATGCTGATTCATTATAAGCATCAATGGTTTTATTCGCCCCAAAAACTATCAAATTCGCAACCGGAATAATAATAATGAGTAAAATAAAAATGCACATCAAGAGAGACGCCAAATTTTTTTGGTTACCCAACTTTTTGGCCAGCCATTCGTATGGAGCATAGAAAACACTGGCTAAAACTGTGGCCATAATTAATTCCGGCAAAAATGGCCTGAAAACCAAATAGCAAGCGCCCAAAACCGCAAACACCAATAAAATCAAAAAACTTTTTGATATATAGTCTTTATTCATAAATTTATTTTATTCGCATCCAAAATAGATGCTTTAATTTAGTTTATAAACAAACTTTATTTTGTTTCTTTGTGCGGAGTGTGCTTCTTGCAAAATTTGCAGAATTTATTCATTTCCAATCTATCTTTCAAGGTTTTCTTGTTTTTCTTGGAAAAATAATTTACGCGCTTACATTCCGTACATTCTAATTTTATCATGTTATCTTGAGACATACAAATATATGCAAAAAACAAGCCTGAATCGGCTTTTGTTTTATTGCTGTTTTACTTATTATTATTTTAATATAATAATACGGGAGGCAAAAAAAGTCAAACGAAATTGACTCTTTAATATCTTCAAACAAATTTATGCCTTATGCGAAGGCAAAACTATGCTGATTTTTTGTTAGGCTGGGTTTTAAAACCCAGCCTAACAAAAAATCAGCATAGTTTTGCCTGTAATATTTTATTTAAAGGTTTTATTAAAAAATGCGATAATAATAAAATAAATTTACAAAAAGACTTTACTCAAAGATATCAAAAAGCCACAACCGTGGTAATAACAACAGAGGCGTTGCACTGCAACGCCTCTACGAAGAATATAATGTATTGTTATTCTTATCTTGTCGCTCCTGAATAAGCGATCGCTCTCACAGCATCCCAGTCTGTGGCTGATGCTGGGCTATAAGCATAAATAGCTCTGAAAATTTTGATCGCTGCTTTTTCACTGTCCAAATTTCTGTCAGCAGGTCGTAAGCCATAAGCCATGACAGTTACCGCTGCATTGTCATTTGGGTTGGTCATATCAGCGTCTCTCAGGTAGATTTTCTTGAATGTTACCTTGGCTGCGGCTAAAGCTTCCAAGCTTTCAGCTCCTGGCCAACGGCCATTACCAATTTTTATAACATCATTCCAATCAGTATTATTAATCGGCGCTCTGCCAAAAGCGGCAATATAGCTTGAAACTACTCCAGCTCTTTCTCCGGCTCCCAAAATCAAAGTGCTTTGTGTGCCATAGGCAACAAAATTAATAACCTTCATGCGCTCGTCTGTTGTAATATCAACGCCAGCAAGTATTTTTTCAACCAAAGTGTTGTTTGTAGTGGTTTCGTTCGTTAAATTTCTTTCAACGCCCACTGCTGAGGCTGTTTGAGCCGCGTTTTTTGTGGCAATCATTTCTGCTTCAGCTGTCATTTGAGTCAAGCTGTTTGTGGCTGTGGTTTCAGCTGTGTCCGCCGTGGCCTCATCTGTGGCTTCTGCCGGTGTTTCTGCTGTGGTAAGTTCTCCGGTGTTTGGATCGTAAGTTTGATAAACCGCGTCAGGACGAGGAACATCAACTCCTCCGCCTCCATAACCGAAAGCGGTTTTGACATTTAAAAATTCGCCTGCGCCCAACATGCTTGAAAGGCTGACGACAACAACGGCGGCGATAATGCCTCCGGCGATGATTTTCACATCTTTGTTTAATTTCATGAGAGTTTTCAACATAAAAATTTTAAAAATACTTTAATGTTCTTAACATTGTGGATAACTTTTTAAAAATATAGCTACTTATAATTAGCTAATGTTAAACAAATACAAGAACTTAAAGTTTATTTTATTTTATTTATTTTTAATAAATTAAAGGTATGTTAATATTGATTTAATTATATTATAGCACAAATTTAATAAGGCAACAACATAAATCACATATTTCCGTAAATAAAATTATTCGCTCTTTTGTCTTGTTTCCAATCTTTCAAAGACAATCCGTTTTTGTCTTTGTCGCTGATTAAAATTTGTTTGTTAATAATTTCGTAAAATATTTTTTTTAATTCAGGGTCGCATAAAGACCAATCAATGTCAGACGACAAGGGTGAAATACAGGCCTCGCATTCAGGGCTCCATTCTCCGGAACAAAAATATTCTACTGTTGACTCTTCCGGAAGCAAAAGGCCATGGGCAAATCCGGGCGGAAGCCAGATCCATTCGCCGTAATCTGAATTTTTATCAGCCGGCAAATCATAAGCGATAATTTTTCCAAAAGTCGGAGAATTTTTTCTAATGTCTAAAGCCAAGTCAATCATCCGACCGGAAATTAATCTAACCAATTTCCCCATGTACGGATTCCATTGAAAATGCAAACCCCTTAAAACTCCTTTTTCAGAATAGCTTTCATTGCATTGCGTGAAATCAACATTTTTAAGAAAATCCGTTTCCGGATTATTATTAAATTCATTGCGCCGAAAAATTTCAGTAAAATATCCGCGCTCATCGTTGAAACGAGCGAATTTAATCACTTTTATTTCCGGAATGGCTAAAGTTTTAACACTGATTATTTTCATAATATAAACTATATCACGATTCTAAATAATTTCAAATCGCCTTGATCATAAATCACTTCCAAATATTGCGAATTCAAAAAATTATACTTAAAGAAATCTTCTTTCAATGTACTTGGAATAATTATAATATATTTAATGTCTTTCTCGTCCATTTCTGTGGTTATTTCGTCAGCTGTCATTTCCTCATTTAATACCAAACTTTCTATTGTCTTGTTCTCCACATTATTTCCTTGACGATAAACACTCCCAAGCTCCACATTGTCCGCTTGAATTATTTTTTTTCCAAAAAATTCTCTGGCCGGATTTGCCGTTATCAGCTTTTGATTAAAATCAAGCGAAAAATAACTATGCCATGGCAAAAATAATATTTTAAAATCGTCTTGATCTTGAATTAAAATTTCATTCACCTCAATCCAACTGTCCGGATACCAAACAGAATGTAATTGTCTGGCAAATCCACCCCACATGGTATAAGTGTAAAGAGCGGGAATTAAAAATAAAATAATTATAATATATTTTTGAAAATTTATATTTTTAACGCGCTCCACAATCGCAACAACTCCAATACTGCCGAAATACGCGTACGCAAGCACCAGCAAGGCGCTCCATTTTTGCGTATCGCGAAATCCGGACCAAAAACCAATATGCCTAAATAAAAATAAATTTATTTCCCTGAAGATGGTATCCCCTGTTCCGCAAGATAAAATAAATCCGGCAACGCCGACTGACAGAAACAATGCAGCCGTGTTTCTCTCTTCCTTTTTTCTTAAAGCATAAAAAATTCCTGACGCCACAAGTCCGAAAAGCGCGACAAAGAAAAAAATCCAAAAATAAAGATAAGTTTTGGACCAAAGAAAATAGTCAGCCCACGGCTCGCATTCACCCCAAAATCCGTAAAGCGCCAAAACGTTCAATGCCGTGCCAATTGTTTGATCTCCGCAGGTTTGAAAAGCTTCCCAATGCCCTTCATTAAAAGACGAGATGTCTGATTGACTGTGATAAAAAAAATAAGGCACAAGCCAATAAGCGCTTACAGCCAGAAAAAAAATGGCGGAAAAAAATGCTCCTCGCGCCAAAGGCCAAACACGCTCATCTTTTAAATAAAGATATTTAATAAAAGAAAAAAGAAGATACACGACCGAGATCAACGCGGCGATGATTAAAAAATGTGAAGAAAAAACACCAATTAAGGCAAGACACAAAGAAAGCGCCAAGCCGTCTTTTGTTTTTTGATCTTTTGCCAGCTTAATTAAATAATAAAAAAACAAAGGCATCAAGGCATAACCATATAAAAGCAGGAGCTGTCCGGCTAAAAATCTTTCATAAACAAAAGGATTAACCGTGTAAAAAAGTGCGGCCCAATAATTCGCGCCGTATTTTTTGGACACTGGCAAAAAAAGAAAGGCCGAATAGCTCATGAAAAAGAAAAGAAACACGAGAAGAATTTTCTGGATTACCCAGCCTGACAAAAATAAATTTAAAAATTTCAATGAGTACACGAGAGGCATCGCGCTCATCGCCACTCCGTCATTGAGAAAATTATCCCAAAGAAGTTGTGGCGCAAAAATCATATCCATTGTCAAAACATATCCTGGCAAGAGCATTTGCCAAAGGATAATGACAGATAGACCTGAAAACAAAATTATATTTTTATTTATTTTTGTCATTTGTATTTATTTCAACAAAATTTAATCTCTGAAGCTCATTCATAATCTGCTCGTCGCTTAATTCCTCGGTAAAATAAATAGCCAATGATTCATTAATTTTATCTTCTTTGGCAATTTTCCAATTATTTAGAATATTATTCGGGCTGATGTTTTTCCGAACTTCCTTTTTCTTAACAAGCTGTAAAATCTCTTTTAAATCAATCTTGAATTTTAAAAGAATCATCGTGAAATCGTAAAAATCGCGATAACGAATTCTGTCGTTCATGGCCCTTATTTTCTCGGCGACAATTTCTTTAATATCCATAACCCGCGCCTTAGTCCGCACTCCCCAAATATTCTTATATTCCAAATCCAGCGGAGGCAAAACAATGTTTTGCAAAAAATCTATCTCCAATTTTAAAGAGTTGGCCAGCTCCAGCGGACCGATATATTGTACCTTCTCCAATTTAATTGTGGCGCTGGAAACATACTCTTTCTTTATCTTTAAAAAATCATGTTTTTCCAAAACACTTTTCACTTCGTCTATGGCAATGGTTTTATCCAAACTGCCGAAATCAAGGTCTTCGGAAAATCTAAACTGATCAAGATAGCAATGATGAATGGCGGTACCACCTTTAAACACAATTTTTTCTTTCAAATGCGAATCGTAAACTATTTTGGAAACAATCGCTAAAAAATAATCCTTTTCCGCGATGGCCAAAGGATATTTAAATTTTTTGTTTTTCAACAATAAAGTTGATTTATCCAATAATTCTATCATCATAATACAGGCGCCATTTGGAATTAAATTTTTTGGAATCCGCGGTAAAATGAGAAGCGCCGCTTTTGTTTTTTAAAGCCTTAAAAGACTGATCGGAATTCAAGTTAAGCTCGTCAAGCATGAAGCCGATCTTACGCGACACGGTAAGCCCGGAACGAGCGGCATAGGATTGTAATTTGTTTAAATCAAGATCGGCCTGATAATCTCGTATCTTTTCAAAAACCAAGCTGGCCGAGCCGAAACTTTTATCCAAATAAAGATAATCAATCAATGCTTTTTCCGCTTCGGCGATTTTTATTATTTTTCCATCTTCCCTTTTTTCAATAAAACCAAAATATTGTTCTTTTCTTACTTCGGAGAATTTAAAAACATAGTTATCAAAATTATATCTTTTGCTTTTTTCAACGGTAATGCTGGTAATGGTTTTTCCGTATTGGTCAAACATTTGATAATAATTTAAAGCGTAAGACAAGCTCACATAAGACTTGCTGACTAACGCATTGGCAATAACCGCTAAAGAAATATCATTTTGCGATCGAGCGGATAAATTATCTATAATCAAATATAATCCCTGTTTAATTCTTCTTAACCAACCGACACGAGTCAATTGGCTTATTCTATTATGAGCGGAATTATCTGAATAATATTCTTTAAATATATTCATTAAATCGCCAATACTCAAAATCCGGCCATATTTAAGAATGGCTTTTTCTATTAATTTTGTGTCTTTTTCAGATAAAATAGTATTTTTCATATATAGCTATAAATCATTTATGGTTTATATCTACTATCATTATATACAAAATATTAAAATATAGCAAGGGATTACGCGAACTATTCTGTATTCCCCACAATAATCTCCACGTCATATAACAAAATAGAGGAATCTTCAATCATCTCTATTTCATAATAATTTTTTAAATAAGCATTCACTGCGCCTGCTTTATCTTTATTTTTGGAAGAATATTTGATTATAATTTTTTTATAATCATATTGGTCGGCATCGCCTAAATTGGCAATACTAAAGCCGCTTGCCTCCATCATGTTTTTTAAAATAAGCGTTGAAGAGGCCATATCCGGGTCATCAGAGCCGTTTAAAATTGAAATGGATATGTCGGATAATGGTATTAGCGGCTTCAAGCTCGCTTTCGCGCGCTTATCTGTTGCCATCTGCTCAATTAACGCGCGATCTTCTCGCTTTTGATGAAAATAGAACGCTCCAGATGATACAAATGCTATGGCGACAATGGCAAAAATTATTTTTTTGTTATTTAGTTTCTTTATTATATTTTTTATTTTTTGCGATTTAGCGCTTTCTTTTTCTTCAACTATTTCCTCTTCATACTGAATGTCTTGAAAACCTGTTGGCTCTTTTTTTATTAATTCTATTATTTGCAAAATGACGGTTATTATTAAAAAATAATATGCGTAGATGGCCATTTGTTCGGCTAAGTCTTGTTTTTTAGCCATTAAAAAAAACGGGCAACTGGCTAAAAACAATGATATGGGCCAGCCTAAAATTCTGCTGTTCCAATTATAAAGCAGAAATATAAAAAATATCATAGAAAAAATAAATAGTTCAATATTGGATTTCCAGATTAAAAATAGAAATAGAATAATTATTAGTAAAATAGTGGATGATTTTTTCTTTCTTATGTCTTTTTTTGCTTTTATAAAAACACTGATAGTCGCCAGTCTTCTTGAACCATAAATTAAAAAAATAAATAAAAATATCGCTAAAATAATAAGTTCAACATTAAAGCTCCATAAAAGCATAAATACTACAATAATCAATATTGAAATAATCTCCAATTTTCTATTTGCAAAATATTTAAAATATTCTTTTAATTTTTGTGTTTTAAACATAAATAATTGATTTACAAAAAAATTTCTGTTAAGATAAGGAAATCATTATTACTTATTAATATAAAATTCATGAAAGAAGAAAAAATATTAAAATTTTTTATTGCCATTGGGCTTGTGGCGATTTTAATTTCATTATATATCCAATATGGCAAACCATTTTTTGCCGAACTGGACAAACAGAAGAGAGACAAAACGAGAACACAAAACATTTCTTTGATAAATTCGGCTCTGGAAAAAATTCAAGAAAACGATTCTAATATCTTTTTGGGCGAACCTAAGACGATCTATGTCTCTCTCCCCACAAATAATAATGATTGCGACGATTTAAATTTCCATTCTCTGCCTGAAGGTTGGAAATATTCTTGCAAACGCAAAGAAACATTTCAAAAATTGGATGGCAACGGCTGGATACCGATAGATTTTACAAAGATTTCTGATAACGCCGATCTCGGTTCTTTTTTACCGATTGACCCCATAAATACTCCCAATAATGAATATTATTATATTTATATTGTTGACGATAATGACTTTGCCCTGATAGCGCCGATGGAATCTAATAGATATCTTAAACTATCTGTCAAAAAAGACAATGGCATTAACCAAAACAAGTATGAAATCGGCTCTCCCGAACTCTTAAAACGTACATTACTTATTGATGGGTTAAGGGCTCGCTGGGATTGGAATTTTGGCACGCAGGAATACCCTGATAAAACATTTCCAGAAAACAACTGCAATACTTTGGTTGATAATATTGTTGGCGATGCTCTTAATTTTCAAGTCGCTGATAACTATGCGACGGTTAAAGACGATCCCATAATCCAAAATATTTTTAATGGTGGTGGATCTATTTCCGTATGGGTTTATCCAAAAAGCAGTGGCGGAAACTCCGTTGGCAGAATAATTAAAAAGTTTAACGAAAAAGCAGGGTGGATATTATATACTTATAAAGATACTGCTGAAACAGTTAAATTGGGATTTTTGCAAAGATTTTCCAACAATTCGGATTGGAAAACCGCTGATGGCATCCCGATTAACTCTTGGTCGCATATTGTTGTCACTTATGACGATGGCGACTTAAGAAATAATCCAATAATTTATGTCAACGGTAAGATGGTTAATGTCGAAAATATAGTTATATCATCAGGTGAAAGCGCTTCTGATGCCGGCATAGATTTATATATTGGAAATAATCCAAATAGACTTTATGTTTTTGACGGGTATATCGGAGAAATAAGACTTTACGATAGAAAGTTAACTGAAACTGAATCCGACATTCTTTATCAAAGTGTTTTTCTGAAAAATGATTAAATTACTTTCCGTCTTTTCTTCCAATCGTAAAACATAAACGCAATACAGCCAAATAAAATTGAACCGCTCGCTAATAATCCGATATAAAATAATCTTTGCGGCCAAAATTCAATTACGAGTTCGAAATCATAAGTTCCGTCCGAGTTCTTGATGCAAAAATTTTTATCCTGACAAACTTCTTTTGGATCAATTATCCAGCTGTTTGAGTATCCATTTGCCATTAGATGATTATTTTCATCAATCGGTTCCTTAAACCAATTTTCCCAAAAATATCCGCTTGACAAATTTTCATTTTGAATTGTGCCATAAAAATTTTTGGAAACAAAATCAATTTTTTTCTCATCATCCAGGTCACTTACCAATCCACTGTTAATAAAATCTTTTAGTTCTCGTTCTGTTGCTTGATCGTCTTCACTACCATCTAAAATTGTATAATTTTTAATATCGCCATTCTCCATTCTTAACTTTACATTTTTCGATTTTGACTTCGCCGGATATGCTTTCCATTTATTATGAAAACTCTCGCTGAATATTAATGGAAATTGTTCATTTGCTTGATGTATTTTTACTCGATATTTTGTCGGGTTTATTTTTTTAAACTCAATTATCGGCGCTTTTATCACATTTTCGGTGTTTAGTTCATTCAGTAAATCTAATCTATCCTCATTTTGATTCTCAAAATAAATTACTGAACGAATTTTGTAATTCGGTTCAGAAATAATTTCAGGCAATGCATCTACCGCAGTCGACGTAATAATAATATTTTGGGGAGTATAAAAATGCGGGAGAAAATCTTTGAGCTTGGCGATAGTAACATAGTCTTCTTTTTCTATTGATAAAAAAATATCACTTTGATCAATCGCCTTATTAATTTTTTCAAGGTTGAAAAGTTCGACATTTTTAGGAAATACAGGACCGACATCGTCGCGTATTATAAAATACCTTACACCAAAAAAAGAAAAAAGATTTTTATTTTCTTTTAAAAAATTTTCGTTCATATACATATCCTTCTCCATGTTGTCTAGCACATCGGACAAACTATTCGCAGGACCATCGGTTGCAAAAAATCTTTTATTACCATAAAACAACCCGCAATCTACGCCTTGGGACTTAACTTTTATTCCATGTCGCGTAATAAAATTAAACTCATTTTTTCCAATAGCAAAAAAATTTATAGAATTTCCCGGTGGAGCATGCAATATACCGAAATCAAGCGGCAAATTATTAAGCGCATACATTTTTTCATCGCCTTTTGTTACATAATACTCGTTAAAATACGAAGGCACTATATTTGTTGATGTTATATTTTTTGTACCCAAATCCAACGTGTACCACCAGGGCATTGCATTAATAAAAACCAGTCCAAACAACAAATATATAAAATTCTTATTTTTTTTAATGAGAAAGAGTCCTGAAAACAAAAATAATACAGAAATAGATATCACATAAAAACCAATATAATGTTGGAGAGAACGGAACAATGAGAAGAATGGTAAATTCAAATATAAATAAGAAACAAAGTCCCCGAATGGCCTACGACCTCCTTTTAAAAATAAAAGGGATAATAAAAAAACAATGGAAAATCCTAAAATTATTTTTTTATGATTTTTATTTTTAATAAAAAAAGTCTTGAATAAAATTAAAAGAGAGGTAATCAATAATATAAAAGAATTAAAACTCCATATAAAAGATAAAACATTGTTATTTAACCCCAGATTATAAGTATCCCTGTGAAAAAAATATTCCCTCAGGGCAATCGCTTCAATAAAAAGTGACGAGCTACCTCTAAGATTCATCGGAATAACAGCTAGATTCATTTCGTTTGTCACAACTTCGGAGGATACATAAAGCAGAGGCAATACCCAATACAGGCTTAGTAAAATATGTAATAAACTCAATTTTATAAAAAATTTAAAATTTTTATAAACAAGGGATAAAATAAATACAAAAATATAGATCATGACGAGATGTTGGAGGGTGGAAGAAATTACAATTATAGAAAGCAAAGACAAAATAAAATAAATTTTCTTTTGTTCTTCCATGTAGGTAATAACAAAATAAAGTGATAATGGGATAAGCGCAAAAGTAAAATACATCGCATTACTCCCGAAAATTATGTCGCAAAAAACATAACCATTAAAAACAAAAAATAAACTCGCGATAATAGATAAAATAATTTTATTTTTTTCCTCTAAATCATATTTTTTAATAATTCTCCTTGATAAATAATAAAAAGATAGCAAGCCCAAAAACAGTGTTAATATTATTTGATATCTACCAATAAACCATGCACCGGCATTGAATAATAACGGAAAATATAAAACAGAATTAACCGGAAGCAAGGCAGACCCAAAACTATTACGCGCGCCACCGTTCATTGTCCCCCACCAAGAATAAAAATTCATTAAATAATTATTTTTAATCAAATAATCAACAGGAGGGACGGAAAAATCCAATGACCTTCCTATTATTTTATCATTAAAAATAATTCCAGATATTATAAAAAATGAAATTATTAAAAATAATAAGCTTATTAAAATAAATTCTTTTTTTTCTTTTTTCATTTTATTAATCATTTTTTTACTACAACAAAAGAAATAAAACCAAAAATATTCTGCCTTTTTTCAATGAATAAACTTATCTTTTCAAAAATTTTACCAACAAGAGGAATATTATTTAAAAAACATCCGAACATGTCGCCAGAAGGCAAAACACCATATTCAACAATTTTAAAACCGTTGGACAACGATAAATTTTTAAGCTTCTTGGGGGAAAAAGATTTTTCATAACCGATATCCCATTTATTCAACAATTGCAAAATCGGTCGCGTAATAGTATGTACTGAATATACATTAGGAACTGTTATTATGCCAATTCCGTTTGGCTTTAATACGCGATAAAGATTCTTCATCATCAGGCCGGAATCCTTAAAGTGCTCAATAACTCCAAGACTTATTAGCATATCGAAAGAATCACTTTCCAATTTTGATTTATTCAAATCGTCAACCGCGAACCTAGCCAAATTATGGCAATTTTTTTGAAGTTTGTCTATCGTTTCTTCGGCAACGTCAACGCCAACGGATTTTATTCCATATTTTTCAGAAACATGAAAACACCAATGCCCCATGCCACATCCAGCCTCAAAAAACACTCCATTGCGGTCTATTTCTTTTATATATTTTTCAATAATAGGCTTATGATGTTTTGTCCATGGATCATGTTTGAAGGCATTATCTTTAAATTTATTAACATCTATATTTTCCCATCTTTTATCCCAAATTTCGCCAACAGTTAAATTTTTATTCATACAATTTATCCACGCAATAATGACTGTGTGGTTCTTTTATAAAAAGATTTTATTAATAATTTAATTCCAGTAAACCCCAGTCCTGATGCATACTTTAAATCTTCTATTGAGTTTATTTTTCTTATAACGCGCAATGGATTTAAAAAAGTAAAAGCCCTATAAATAATAAAACTTTTATAGGCGTTTGCTACGACATATTTCAGCTCTTCTGGTTTAAAATATATTGTCGGCGCGGCGCCGTCGTTAAGCATTTTATTCATCTCTTCATATTTCAGCACATCAAAAGTTTTGTTGCCAAAAATATGATCAAAATTTAAAAGCCCTTCTTTTTTAAAATATTGATAAACTTCAGAAGTCGGCATCGGACAAAGAGAATAAAAAGCGGCAAAATCTGTTCCGGATTTCTTCGCAAATTCAACCGTGTTTTTCATTTGCTCTCTTGTCTCATACGGAAAACCGATAATATTTGTGCAAATAGTCCACAAGCCTATCCTGTTCGCATATTGTATCAATTCCTTGGCTTGCGCAAGAGGATACGGTTTGCCGATGAACTTTCTCATTTCAATATCGCCAGACTCTATGCCAAAAGTTATGCGATAACACCCGCTTTGCTTCATTTTTAAAAGTGTGGGCTTGTCCAATGTCCAGTGCGCCACGCCATTGGGCGTTGACCATTTAATATCCAATTTTCTTTTTATAATCTCGTCGCATATTTCATTCCATCTTTTTTTGTTTACGCTAGCGCTGTCATCAAGAAAAGAAAACTCCTCTACTCCATAATCGCGATAAAGGTGTTCAATTTCATCAACAGTTCTAACGGCGCTTTTTGCCCGCCATGTTCTTCCCCAAACAGCTCGCACAGTGCAATATACACAATTGCCAGGGCAACCACGACTGGACGTGATACTCATAACAGGCGGTCTTATGGTGTATGGCGATTTACTATATTCAAGATATTTTTTTAAGTCCACCAAAGAATAATTTAACGGTGGCAAATCGTCTAAATTGGACACGAGCTCCCGATTTTTTGTTTTTATTATTACGCCATTGTGCTTATAGGCGAGCCCTTTAATATTTAAAAAATCTTTTTCTCCGGCAAGAATGGCTATACATAATTCATAAAAAGTTATTTCCCCTTCTCCCCTGACAACAAAATCAAAATAATTGTTTTTTAAAACAAATTCACAAAGATCGGTGGCGTGGTTACCTCCTGTTACAACCTTTATTGTTGGATTTATTCTTTTTATAAGCATGGCAATATTAACCACATCTATATAGTGTCTAGAATACATACAGCTCAACCCTATGATTTTTGGCTTCTCTTTCTCTATTATTTCAGTTATCTTATCGTCCGACAATCCATATCTTATTCTATCACCTTCCACTACTGATTCGTCGGAATCAAAAGCTCCAAGTTCGTAAATTTTGCATTTTAAATTTTTGGACTGTAAAAAAGACCCTAAATATAATAAATTTAATGGCAAAACAGCAAAAATTTTTTCGCCTAATTTTTCATCTGACGTAAAATATTGGTTAAAAAGCAATATACTCATTGGTTCTCTGTGGTTATTAATTGTTTTTGTGATGCAAGAAACTTTTTTAAATAATATAATATCCCTATTTTCTTATATACTATTTTGAATAATTCTTTGTCTGAAACGACTCTTGTCTTTTGAATTAATTTTCTCTTCACGCGATTCTTCGGATAATTTTTAATATTCCAAAAAATAGCTTTTATAATGTTTAAAGCAGAATCAAAATTTCCTTGAAAAAAAAGATACCCGGACAAACAGATCCATAAAAAAATATGTTTTGGCAAAATCAAAATAAGATTCTTAAAAGACAAATTTTTATATAAAGTCATAATATAATTTTTTGTCCCATGAAACCTGACCAAATAATTATTAAAATTTTTGCTAACAATCAAATTAGTGGAAGAAAAATGATGAAAAACGCGCGAGTCGTATGCAAAAATTACCTTGTATCCCGATAGGCAAGCTCTCCATCCCAAATCCGTTTCTTCTGTAAAAATAAAATAGTCTTCGTCAAATCCACCTATTTTTTCAAAAACATCTTTTCTGATAAACATGCCCGCGGACTTTGCCGCCAAGACTTCATAAAGACAATCATGCTGTCCGCGATCTTCTTCCTGAAAAGACGCGACATGGACTAGAAACCCCAAGGAGCCCAAATATTCACCGGCATAATCTATTTTTTTTCTATCATTAAAAAATAAAAGTTTACATTGTATCGCTCCGACTTTTCTGTCTTGTTCAAAATATTTGATGACTGTTGCGATCCAATCCGGATCAACCTCGGTATCGTTATCCAAAAAACCGATAATTTTTCCTTCGGCCGCTTCAACACCACTGTTGCGCGCCAAAGCCGGACCGTAATTTTTGTCCAATTGAATTACGCGCACAAAATCTAAATTTCCAAATTCTTTTTTCATCATTTCAAAACTCCCGTCCGTTGAATTATTATCAACCACGATAATTTCATAATGAGAGTAATTATTTTTTAAAATTGAATGAACACAATTTTTTAAATAATCTTTTCCATTATAATTGACTATAATAATTGATACTTTTTCTTGTTTCATTTTTTCTTAATGCTTATCATCTCCATGGCAAATTTATGATTAAAATATTTGGCTAAATTTTTGAACCAAATCAAAAATTTTCTGCCAAAAATATTACTAAAAGTTATGGCGCAAATCCCTCTCAGTCCACATGGAAGTCCAAGAATTTTCTTTTCCCAAATAGCATCGCAGTCTTTGCAGTTTTTATTAAATTCCAAATAAGTTCCATCAACCATGGCTTTACGAAAATTACACATTAGCTCCCCGTTCCAAATTTCTTTTAAAGTTTTTTCCGGAAATTTTCCAAAAATATTGTCTCCAAAAAAATCAGAAGTACAAGCCACGATTCTTCCATCCCAGAGAATATGCAAAGAACCCCAAAGATAAGAGCATGGTGAATAGCGACCGCTTTTCTCGTATTCTATTGGGGTATACTTATCTGTCCCAGCCAAAAAACCTCCCCAGGTGCTAGGTTTTCTAACCTGAAAACCATCCAACGGTAGCCCCTCAAATTTTTTGAAAAAATCTTCTTTATTGTTTTTGAAATCGTCCTCTCCTTTTTTGTCCATAATCATAATTTGCAGTTCCGCCTGGACATCAGCGTTTAATTCTTTTTTAATTTTCAAAAAATTAATTATATTATCTACGGTTTTTTCGAAATCGGCGTTTACTCTTATTTTCTCATATATTTCTCTGGATACCCCATCAAAAGAAAAATTTATCCAATTCAGCCCCGCCTGAATTATCTGGCGAGAAATTTTTGGAGTCAAGAGCGTTGCATTAGTAGAAAGATAGGTATAAATCCCGTGACGCTTGGCGTAGTCAACCATTTCCGGAAAATTCTTATTTAAAAGCGACTCTCCCGACAAACAAAGTACCGCATAGGAAACAAAATCTTCAGCTTCATCAATTATTTTTTTATAAAGATTTAAATCCATAAATCCTGGATTAGAATTTTGGATTATGGAATTGGGGCACATAATACATTTTAAATTGCAAACGTTGGTTGGCTCAATCCAAATGGCATTAGGAAGATAGGGCAATTTAATGCTCCTTTTTTTATAATAATAGACTGAAGAAAAAATTCCTATCAAATTTTTAATTTTCTTTAACATAGTAATTTTTATTTTTTTATATATGGTTTTCGGCTGGAAACCCCTTTAACAATTAAAAATATCAAATCAACCGCATCGCTTTTCAGTTTTTTAAATGAGGCAATATCTTGTTTAAATCTATTCCAAAAAGTTTTAAAATTAATATAAAATTTTCTGTTTATATCTTTCATTTCTTTAAACACATACTCTGCGGATAATTTTTCGGAAATATAAATAGGATAAATTCCCGAATATCCTTCTCCCAATTTTTTTTCCGAGAATTGGTCTATAATTTCTTCACTAATTATTTTTTTATCTTTAGCTATATTATAAAGCGATGATCCTGGAAAAGGAAGAGGAAGTGAGAGGCCGAGAATGTCAATGCCATAATTTAAAATCATATTTTTTGTTTCCTGAACCATTTCCTTGGTTTCTTCGGGGTGGCCGATCATAAAATAACAAGCTATTTCTATACCGTGCTTTCGGCAACTCTGAAAAACCTCTTTTATTTTTTCATTGGTGAACATGCCCTTGTTAATTACTTTTCGACGCAATTCTTCGTTCCCCGATTCTACGCCAAAATTAATTCGCGAGCAACCTGATTCTCTCATTGCCTTCAGCAATTCATCATCAACCAAATCAATTCTGGTATTACATTCCCAATTTAATATTAAATTTTCTTTTTTCACACTTTCACAAAAATCAATAATCTTTTGCCTGTTCATAGTGAATGTGTCGTCTTGAAAATTTATATTGCCATTACAATATTTCAAACAAAGTTTAATTTCTCCGATTAAATTTTCAACCGAACGGTATCTGATTATTTTGCTGATTGACGGTCGACTGCAATAATAACATTGATAAGGGCATCCTCTTGAAAAAAGTATTGATTCTACTTTATTGTATTTTTCTCTTTTAATCAAATTTTTATCCGGAAAAGGTATTTCATCCAAATCCATTACCACTTCTCCCGCTTGAATGGTGGAAATTTTTTGCCCGCTTAATAATTTATTTAAAGAATCTAAAAATGTTTTTTCCGCTTCTCCTGTGATGGCATAATCAAAAAGTTGAGAATATCTATTTAAAAAATTAAAATCCGCACTTACATGCGGCCCTCCTAAAAATATTTTGAATTTCTTTTTATAATGTAATCTGATATATTTCGCCAATTCTACCGCGCCCTGCAGTTGCGGAGTCATTAAAGAAATACCAATCGCAAACGGTTTGGCAAATGATATTTTTTCACCCACTTCTTGTAAATTAAGTTGTTCGGCTCCAACGTCAACAATCTCTACCTGAAATTCGCTGGAATATTTATTAATATAAGAAGCAAGATATAATAATCCCAACGGCGGGACTGATACATCAAGAGATTTTGGTATTCCGTCTGAAAAATACAGGGGCGGGTTGATTAACAATATTTTTTTCATTATTCTTCTGTTATTGTTTTTGATAAATAACGTTTAGTTGAACACCCATTTTATTGGCGTTAATATCTTCTTTTTCCATTTTCCACCATTTGTCGTCATCTATTAATTTACATTTTTTGAATACCAACTGGCAAAACTTTATCAGGTGTCCATTATAAAATACTTTATTTTTTTTGCATTTATTCTTACTTATAAAATAATTATCTAATTTTTCAATAGAATAATGTCGCTTGTGTCCTATTTTTAAATCAGTATAATAATATATTGGCCATAAAAATGGCCACATTCTTAAATAAGTATTTGGTACGCAAATATAAATATATCCGCCTGATTTTAATGAATAAAAAATATTTTCTATGGCTTTACAATCATATTCCAAATGTTCCAATACTGAGATAGCGGAAATATAATCAAAAATATTTTTTTTGAATGGTAAATTTTCAGCCACACAAACAACAAAAGCTGTTTTATCAAAAACCCCTTCTTCTTTGGATAAATTGTTGGCCCTAATCATTGCTTCAAGCGAAATGTCGCTCCCAAAAGAAATCCAATTGTTTCTTTTAGCCCCTTCAATGACGGTATAGCCAGAAGATCCGCAACCTATGTCTAAATACGTGTGAACTGATTCTTTATAATCTTGTTCAAATATCCTTTTTAACATGCTTTGCCGCCATTTTTCCAAACTGTATTTATCTTGAGAAAATTTAGAGTAATGTTTGTCAAACCAAATCGCTTGTTTTTGCTCTTGTTTATTCAACTTTTCCTTATCAACCAAAATCGGAATATTTTCTATAATATCGTATTTAACATTGCAAGAAACGCAAATAATTTTATTATCTTGAATAATTAAATTTGGATTTTTACAATAAGGACATTGCAGATATTCTACGAGTCGATCAATTTTCATAGTTTTTGTTTTACTGATAATAATCCAAAGCTATAAAATGGTAAATAATATATGCCGATTTGAGTTAGCGACGCAACCGCGAGCCAAAATATTTTTGGCTTCAAACGAATTCGTTGGAGTTGGCTTGATTCCATCGTGTCACTTTCTATTTCGTGCCACAAAAATTTAAGCCCTGCCAGGCCATAGCACTTAAAATCCAACGACTTCATCTTTTCATAATCCCAACCCGAAAGATGTTTTTGCAAAGGATTGCTGTCAACTTCTTTTTGGGCTAAAAACCCATTTGGAGAAGAAACTATAATTTTTTTCTTCGCCCACTTATCTGCTTTTTTTAAAATTTCATATCCTGTTTCTTTCGGAAAATGCTCCAAAACTTCAATCATAATTACCGCGTCAAAACTATTTTCAGGAAAATCAACTTCTTCTATTCTCTTGTTTATATATTCTGTATGAATTTTTCTCTTTTGTGTTTCTGCTAAATATGGCGTAAAAGCCTCAACACCGATACTATATTTAACGTTTTTACAATATTGCAATGGGGAAGACGGCCCGCAACCCAAATCCAAAACACTTTCACAATCTCTTAATTCTCTCTGAAGACAATAATCAAGAGTATGAAAAATTTTTCCCAGAAACTTTAACTTGCGAAGAGTGTTAGCTAAATTCATTTTAATCAAAAATATTAAATTAATTTTTGCCAAGACGGGGGCATGTTTTTTGTTAATTCTATATTTTTAAATTTTATGGAATCCATCGGCCCAATCTCCTTACTCCACTTCACCATTTTCATAATCCCTTCATCCAACGAAGTTTCATTTTGTATGCCAAAAACTTTTTTAACCTTTTCGTGACTTGAATAAGCATTCACAACTTCATTTCTAGCTGGCAAAAATTCAATATTAGCTTTTACGCCCATATATTTTGCTATAACTTCAGCCAACTCCAAAACAGTATATGGCTTGTCTGCCCCTATGTTAAAAATCTCATTTTCAGACTCGGGCACGTCTATTGACCTTGCTATACATGGCGCTACGTCTCCTATGTAAGAAAATGCCCTGGTTTGTTTACCATCACCAAAAATAGTCATTGGTTTTCCTTTCATAATATTATTAATGAATATCCCCAATACGTTGCGGTAAGCATCGCCATGATTTTGTTTTTCACCATAAACATTATGTGGCCTAAATATTGTATAATTTAAACCGAACATTTCATGGGCCGCTTTAAGGTCTAATTCAACTGCGTATTTAGAAACTCCGTAAGGATCTTCCGGCAAAGGTGCCAATGTTTCCACCATTGGTGTTTGGTTTGTACCATAAACCGCTATACTGGAAGTAAAAATAAAACGTTTGATATTAAATTTAACGGCCCTGTTGATTAAATTTATTGAACCAATTAAATTATTCTCATAATTAAATTTTCTAATAAAATGACTTAATCCTTCAGCTGCATAAGCCGCCAAATGAAAAATATAATCCACCCGATAATCTTCAAATATCTTATCCAACACCTCTTCATCCGTTGTTGACCCTTCAACAAAAATACAGTCTTTATTAACATTGCGTTTAAATCCACCGCTCAAATCATCAAGTACAATAACCTTATGACCGATTTTTAATAATTCATCAGCCACATGAGAACCGATAAAACCTGCTCCTCCTGTAACCAAACTTATTTTTCCAGAGAAAGCTTCTTGCTGTTGTTTGTCCATATTTTTTATAGTTTATATTGAAATTTTACATGTTTTAGTCTTTTTGAGTTTACTTTATTTTTATACCAATCTACCAACGGAATTAACAAAAACGGTGGCATCGCTATGCATCCCAAGCTAAAAAACCAAAACTGCAAACTAAAAATATTCTGCCAACGATATTTTATCAGATAAAATATTTCTCTTAAAAAATATCTGTATTTGGCAAAATTTCTTAGCTGAACTAGCCCAACATAATTTACGGCTACAAAATTTTTAATACAGTTATTTTTTATTTTCTGAAATTCCGATTCGCTAAAAACGCTATCAAACATTTCCACCCAGCTTTGCATTGGCGATTTTTCATAAATTGAAGAAATACGCCTAGTTTGACTATATCCGACTCTCACGGCGATATTGTAGTCCTTTAAAAAAACTACTGCGTGTTTTTTGAAAATAGAGGCAAATGGATAAATGTGGCAAGGAAAGCAATCCGGATGAAACGGCCGATCCATATATTTAATACGATAAGCCAATCCGGACAATTGATCCAATGTCTTAAATACTTCTATTACCCTGTCAGGACTATCTGTTATTTTTATGAGTTCATCCTCGTCTGGATTTAATTGATCCTTGGATCTTATGGCGACATTAATATCCTTATCAAACCAATAATAAGGCCTAGTAACAGCGCCGACATTTTCGTCGCTCATAAAAGCTTTGTATGTATTTAATAAAGCATCTGTTCTTAAAATATCATCGCCAACCAGATAGATTATATCCCCCGTTGCCTTGGTTCTTAATATTTCTAAAGTTGTTGAATAACCTAAATTTTTTTCATTTTTAGAATATTTAATTCTTTCATCTTTAAAAGATTTTACTATTTCTCCAGTACCGTCCTCGGAACCATCATCTTGAACAAGAATTTCATAATTAGTAAAACTCTGGGATAAAATGCTTTTTAATGTATCACCTATAACGCCTGCGACGTTATAAGAAGGAATCAAAATGCTAAATTTTAGATCATACATAATTTTATTGTTTATTTTAATATTTATCTCATTAAAAACCTAACCCCCACCAAAAACCTCAACATAAACATCCCGCACGTCAAAATCGGATGCACCAACAATTTTTTCCACTTCCCATCTTCAACAAAAACCAAAAAATATCTATACCACAACCCAAATTGTTTTCGCACGTCCGGATCGTTTTTGCCCCACTTCTCAATATATTTATCAAAACTTTTTATATAATAACTCTTTTTGTCCAAATACTTCTTCAAATTAAATTCGCCCTCGTTGTGATAAATCGGCGTTTTTATCAATTCCACTTTCCCGAGTTTTTTTAATTTCTTGTCCAAGTCCCAGTCTTCTGGGCCGGACATGGTTTCATCAAAACCGCCAACTTCTAAAAATTTATTTTTTCTGACGAATCTCACGCAGTCAATTACCGTGCCGTTGTAAAAGCTTCTTTCAAAACGCCGCGATTGGCACCAAAAACTTTTGCCCATTATAATTTCCGGAATATACAATCCGACAACGTCTTCGCGCTTCAAAACATGTTCAACACAATCAGCAACCACGTTCTCGCTCAAAATCATATCCGCGTCCAAATATAAAAAGCAATCCCCTTGTGACTGCTTAACCCCGTAATTTCTCTGCGCGCTTCGCTCCGGACCATTATCAAAAACTTTCTCCGTATATTTCAATGAAATTTCCTTCGTCTTGTCAACCGAATTATTATCAACAACGATTATCTCTATTTTATCACGCGGATATGTTTGGCGCAATACGGACTTTAAACAATTCTCAATGTTTTTTTCTTCGTTTTTGGTTGTGATTA
>JBDRDI010000003.1:0-9566 GCA_043820875.1 bacterium | reverse complement strand
GGATCGTGAATATCTCCTTCTTTATGACAGCAAGGATGGCTTTGATTTCTTTAAAGGAGATAAAGAAGAATTGTTGGAAAGAATAGATCCAAGCATGACTCCGAAAATAGGCATGAAAATTGATTCAATAAATGATTACTTAATCAGCGCTCCGCGTCCAGCCATCACTAATCATACATTTTCACTCATGCGCGCAATGATAAAAGTCTATGGTAAAACCAGTAATCCTGAAAAAGGACCTTTACGCAAGTACAATCCACCCGTGCTCCCAAAAATTCAATGGGATGAATCTTACTTAAGACTCCCTCATCCTGATGATATTTGGGAAGAAAAAATGGCAAAGCAGCTTCAAAAGTATCCGTGGCCATCAAAAGAAAATTGATTCTGGCTTCATAAATTTACTTTGTTAATTTTTTTGTTGTCCAGAGCATATTTTATAATCCTTTTTTAAAAAATCTTTTAATATTGTAGTAGGCAGCCAAGATGATACCGGTAATTATAAAAATCTGTAAGAAGGTAAAAAGATAATTCCATTTATCCGGTAAAAAGTGCAATTTATATCTTTCTTCGTCAAAAACAAACTTAATTTGCGCATTGGGAGCAACTTCAAACATCCCCAACGGTTTTAAACTTACATTTTGCGTTGCTGGATTACAATTAATAAGCACATTCTTAATATTATCTAACTCTTTAATAATATTTCCAACAGAAGATTTCTGTTGAAAAATGATTCCAGAATTTGGTGAAAAAACATATTCTTGCCCATTGAAATTGCACTGCATTGCAACATCAATACCTTTTTCATACTTTGGTTGAGTCACCTCAAATCTGAATTGTGTTTGGTTGGTAGTCTGAAAATCAAACCGCAAAAAAGTAAGATGCGCGAAAAAATCAATTCTCTCGAGATATGATGACAAGTTATTGATTTCATTCTCAATACTTGCATTTCTTTCAGAATCAATAACCGTAACCTTATCACACTTTTCTCCGTCACACTCACTCTTAAAATGAATAGTATAATCAGGCGGCGTTAATTCTTTAGTTATAAATAATGAGCCACCAAAAATAAAAGCTAAAATGAGTAAAAAACGTATAATTTTATAAACAGATTGTTTTTTTATATGTATCTTTAAAAAAGGTGAAAATAAAGTCCTAAGAAATCGCACCGAGGTTTCTCCTAATTTTTTGTTGGCCATATCATATATTATCCTTGAAATAAATGCGAGGCTATTTTAAATTTGATTCGACTAATATGTTCCTGGGATTTAATATCCCCAATTTCAGCACCCAAACTAACAACGGAAATTTTTAATCCTCCGCCACCAGATTTTTTCGATTCTTGATTGACAGTAACTGCTATATCAAAACTTATACGGCCTTGATCCTTATCTCCGGCAGCCTCAATAACAAAAAGCGCAGAGAAATCTTTCCCTAAAGTCTTTCCTTCTTGTTTTGCAAATTCAAGATTTGCATCATGCACCCCGTTTTTAATACTGACTAATGTGTTTTTTATAAATTCTTGTAGTTCCATAGTCTTATGATTTCAATTTCATTTTCGACCTAATTTTCTTGTTATTCAATATTTAAATTTAGACCTTCAATTTCATGACCATTAAGAGAAGAAAAAATATAGGCGAACCTTGTTGCAAACCACTCTTTCATTTTTCTTAAATTAAGACTATTCTTCGTTGCCTGCTTGATATGCTTTTCTTTCATTGCGTTTACAACTTCATCGCGTCTAGTTTTTACACGGTCTCCTTCAAGTTTTGTACCTGTTGGAACGGGCATTTCTCCAGTTATCAACGAACTCAAAAATTTTCCCGTTACTAAATCTAACTCAGTAATAGATCTCTCGTGAACATGCTCTCGTCTTAGACCAGATGTTATCTTCTCAAATTTAGCATGAATTTGTTTAGATAAATGCCTGAGGGCATCTTCAACATCTTTCTGATTAGCAATATTGTAACTTGGGAGATCCTCAATAAGCTTGTTAGTGATTTTCTTTATTCGCTCTTGCAGTATGTAAAAATCTTCAATATAGGATCTCAAATGATATTCAATAGCTTCTGACTCAGAGATTCCGGAACCTACTGGTGGATAAAATTCCTTGAAGTATTTATCGTATTTAATTAGACGATCAAAGACAGCAAAAACTTCGGATAATTTTTCAAGATAATAATGAGCTAACTCTTCATTTTTATTAATTGGTTTAGTTTTATCAAACAACACATCCAGTGAGAAGTTATCCAAAAAATATTTTATTGCTAGTGCAGATTGTTTATTCTCCATCTTATTTAATTTCAATAATCTTCATTACTTCGTCGCCGTAGTGATTGATTACTTTGACAGCGATTTTGCCAGTTTTAGGTTTGGGAAACGGACGGGAAACTGTAGAATATAGTTCATTCCAAACATTCTCGTTTATATCGGCCTTAAGTGCTTTCTTTAGTTTTTCGTACGGCTTATCGGCACCGAGAAAATAAGCGTGGGTTACGAAAAATGCTTCGCCATTGTAATTTGTATCAATAAACCATGCGGCGATTTCGTGTTCCGGATCACCAGAACCACTAGAACGAATTTCGCTTTTTACTGGATCATAAACATCTACGCCAACAATTTCTACTACAATTCCGTCTTTTATTTTTTTAACTTTCACATCAGGTTCACCAAAAGCAAGAAATAGATTGCCAGAACCAGTTTTTTTCAAAAGGTCGCCCATTGATAAATCCGGGTTTATTTTCACTTTCATTATTTGCAAGCCATTAACTTGTGACGGCTCGGAAAATGCAGAAGCATCAAAAGAAGTTGCCGCCACAATAAGTAAATCAGCGAATTTTTTGGCAACTACTGCGGCATTACGGATAAAATCATCGTCAACACTGCCAAACTCCGGGCCGATGGCAACGGCGGCTTTTTTGAAAGTGTGATCTGTTTTATATTCGCCAACAGCCTGAATTTCCGGCCCGCTTGGTAAAATATCTAAATTAACAAATTCTACTCGCGCGCTCCTATCTCCTGTTTGGATGCCGGATTTCAAAAGATTAGAAACAACGGTTTCTGCAAATCGTTCTGAAGAAATCATTTCTTGGGCATCAGAAACTCTGTGTGGCGAAAGTGACTCAACAGTAAATGGACCTGCTACACGAACAACATCTTTAATCCCAAGTGGTTGGTCGTATAAAACTTCCTGCTCTGCCGGTTCATCGTTGGCAAGAGATTTTAAAGTAACGTGAGGCACGGTTTTATATTCAAATCCGGCGCTTATACTATGTTCATCTTTGAGTTTGTAGTACGGAAGTTTAGCGGTCATTAATCGTGTCCTCGCCAAAGCAAGTGCTACTCGCGAAGTATCAACTGTAATCCACCGCCGGCCCCATTGCTCGGCGACATAGGCCGAAGTGCCAGAGCCACAAGTCGGGTCAAGTACAATATCACCCGGGTCCGTGGTCATTAAGATGCAACGTTGGATAGTTTTTTCTGCAGTCTGCACCGCATATATTTTTCCACCAATTTTTTGCGTATCCAACCAAATATTTTTTAATTGAGTATAGGGATTTTCCTCCAAATATTCTTTGTAATAAAGAGTATTTCCACCGGCATAAAGTCTACCCATTGAAGCAATTTTTCTCATCCCGTCAATATCTAATGTCCACTGCCTTTGACTTCCCGGAAAAAAATTTTTGCCTTCAAATTCAAAATTTACCGTTCTAGTTGGAGACGGGTGTTGAGATGTTGGAAAATTCAAATCAAATAATTTCCATCCTTCTTTTTTCCAATCAATACCTTTTGCAATCGCCTCGTTCAATGTCAATATTTGTTTTTTATCGAGAGATTCAACATGCCCAAATCTTTGAATTTCTTGACTTCCTTCTTCAATTGGTTGAAATAATTGCCGATATTTAATATGTTCTATATTTTTGGCAAACCAGATTATATAATCATTAACTTTTGAAATTTGATTCGCCGTGCTACCTCCGGTTGTTTTAAAAATAATTTGCGAAATAAAATTTCGACTTTCAAAAACTTCATCCATAACTTCTCTAATGTGGTGAACATTTTCTTCATTTATTTGCACAAAACAACTCCCACTTTCGGTGAGAAGTTCTCGGGCAGTAATAAGACGGTCGCGCAAATAGGACAGGTATGAATGGATCCCAAGCTCCCAGGTATCACGAAATGCTTTGACCTGTTCTGGTTGTCGGATAAAATCTTCTAATTTGTTATCTTTTACATCGCGCCTACGAGTAGAAACCTGCCAATTGGAACCGAATTTAATTCCGTAAGGCGGGTCAATATAAATTGTCTGGATTTTTCCGCGCATTCCTTCTTTCTCCAATAAACTATTCATCACAATCAGCGAATCTCCCAAAATCATTCTATTTTGCCAATTATCCTCATGCTTATAAAACTCCACCGCCTTGCCGAATTGCTGTTCAGCTGTTTCGCCAAAAAGCATCATTTGCTGAATATCTTCTGCACCCATTTTTAAGCGAGCGATAATGGCTTCTGGCGCTATTTTTTCCTGTACATAAATCGGAACAGTTGGCACAGCAAATTCAGTTCCTTGTTCTTTTTTACCGGCCCATATCAGCTGCGGATCAAGGGATGGATCGTAGTCGTATTTCTTTTTAACAGGTTGTTTTTGGCGCGCAGTTAGTTTAACAGATTCTTCTTGGGTTGGAATGCGCACGCGTTTGCTGTTGTGTTTATACGAAGCGACCGGTGCAGCAGTGGTAGGTTGTAATATCTTTTTTCTTCTCATAATTATTTCTCATTAAATAAATTGCCTGGCAATAAATTGTCAAAACCTTTTGTAATTCCAATTTTAATTAAATTTTGGGTTTCGTAAATATCTTGAATTTCAAGCATGGCCCATTTGCCGTATTTACCGATATTATTAACAGCGGGAACCCAAAAATCACGCACGGTTTTGACTTTTGTCGCTTTTTTATCATCTTTTTTGCCGGTTACCTCAATTATCAAATTGAGTTTTGTTTTATCCAGCATTTCAATTATAGCAATGAAGTCCGGAACATACTGATGAGATGCGCCTTGGTGTTCGTATGGAATATAAAATCCGAGATTTTGATTTTTAACGTACGATAATACTTCAGGCATCTGCTCAAGTTTCTTGGCAACGCCTTGTTCCCATTCCTCAGTATCAGCAACCATATAATTAACATGACTTTTTACTGTCTCCCGCACTTCTTTTGTAGTTAAAAAATCAACATATCGTGTAGAGCCAATCGTATCATAAGGCGCGAGAATCGGCAGAATTTTTTTATCTTTCTGGTGTTCCAAACTTTCAATGATTATCGCCTGCTGTATTTTAGTTAAGGCGCCAGAAAAGTATCCACCAACAGAAAGATATCCAATTACCATTCGATCTTTTAAGACAACATGATTTTTAACATATTCTTCGGCAATTTTTCTAAGTTGCGGAGCAAGCCAATACTTCTCATTTCCTTCCGCGTCAGTGTAATAACGTTTAAGAAGGGCTTGAGTAAGCCGCGTGATTACTTCGCCATCGCGGCGTTCTTTTATTTTTTCCAACGTCTCTGTTTCTTCCTCGCCGATAAAACCGCCAAGTTTAACTTCAGTAGGTTCATTTTCAATAATTATTTTTGATTCTTCGGTAAATTTTGCCAATAATTTTGCTTCGTCTATTTCGTAACGATAACCTTCCACGCGCGGAAAGGTAATTTCATATTGTTCTTCGCGCTCCGGCAAAGCGCGTACCCTATGAATTATTCTCGGAGGTTGGGGCGGAGTAACCCCAGCCACTCTCAAAAAGTTAAATGGTACGCCATAAACTTCTGCATATTCTTCTGAAAGAAACCCGTCATTATTAACATTGTAATCCACACGGCGCAAAGCGCGGCCAACAACTTGTTCGCATAAAAGTTGAGTAGAAAAAGCCCGTACCCCAAGAATATGAGTAACGGTGTTTACATCCCATCCCTCGGTAAGCATGGATACAGATACGACGCATTTAATATTTTCGCCAAGTTTTTCGGGTTTACCGACTGTATTCATTACCTCACGTAATAATTCTTCATCTGTTGGCTCGTCACGGCCAGGAAAACGGCGTTTATAATCTTTATGAAAATCTTCTATCTCTTTGGTAAAAATCTTTTTAAATTCGTCATTAATTTTTTCTCCGCTTTCCAATGCTGCGCTATCAATAAGAAGCGTGTTGGACCGGTCATAAAAATGAACACCATCTTCGTTGCGGAAAACTTCCAGATTGCCATTTTCAATTTTAAACTTTCCGCTCGGCGTTTCGCGTTCATATCCTGCTATCCAATGATAAACCAATTCAGAAACAGCAGTATTATTACAAACGATTATCATAACCGGCGGCATAACATTAGAATTTTCTTTTTTATTGGTCAAATACGGCTGGTAATATTTCTTTTCGTAATTTCCATAAAGAGACATCAGGGCTTCTTGAAGTTTTGTCGGTAAAATATTCACAGATAAATAATCTCTCCCGCCAGTTTTTAATCCTTTCTTGGGCAAATCATCACGAACATATAACCAAAGATTACGGAATTCTGGTACTTCATCAATTGAAATTGTATCGGATTCAGTTGGAAGTCGCGGTATTTTAACAACTCCACATTCTAATGCATCCAAAAGAGAAAAATCGTAAATAACCCAAGGGAACATTGTGCCTTCTTGGTAACCTGAACCGCTCAAAAAATACGGCGTTGCAGAAAGATCGATAATTGCATTTACATTAATCTTTTTAGTTAAAGCCTCTAACCCGTTAATCCATACTCTCGCCGCTTTATTATTTTCATCTGCTTCTTGCCTCTCTTCTCCACTAAGTTTTTGTTCGCTTGGCTTTTCTCGATAACAGTGGTGGGCCTCATCGTTAATTACTAGTACGCGCGGTTTGTTTAATATGCTTTTGAGGGCACGGTTTATCATGGCATTCGGAGTTTCTTTAACCGCCTCATCTTTTAAAATACCGGCGGCTTTTATAACGGCACCAACCTGAAAACGATGATTTTGCCTTAATTCAAGTTGGTGAAAATTAGTTATGAAAACGGTTGCCTGTTGTAATAATTCAAAATCCTGAAAAGAAACTATATTATGCTCCCGATAATAATTTTTAGAATCATTGGGTCGCAACACATTCAGACGATCACGAATAGTAATGCCAGGTGTAATAATCGCGAAAGCATCAGTAAAACGAGTGTCCTGTGGATAATGAATTTTATTTAAAGTGTTGTAGGCAATAATCATTGCCATAACTACTGTTTTTCCTGAACCTGTGGCCATCTTAAATGCCAAACGGTAAAGACCAGGATTTGCATCTGTGTTGGATTTTTTAATTTCATTTATTATCCAATTATCGCCAACTTTTTCCGCGACCTCATTTATATACATCAATGTCTCAAGCGCTTCAATTTGGCAAAAGAAAAGTTTATTTTCTCTGGCATCGTCACGCCAATAAGCAAGAAGATCGCGCGAAGTTTTTGTAATTCCAGAATAGCCATTCTCACGCCACTGTTTTATTTTAGCGCGAATTTTATTTATAAATTCATTTTCTTTTTGCAACTCGCTACCAAAAGCGCCATCTGAAACGTTTAATTCAAGCTGTTTTTGTTTTGTTTTGGCGCGTGGAACGGGAATATAAAAACTACTGGGACGACGACTTGCTACAATTTCTTCCGTTAGCCCTCTTTCGTCGGCCTTAAAATGACGATTCGGTTCTAAATATGGAGAATTAAGGATTGGCGACTTCATAAAGTAATTCTGCCTTAAATTTTAGCATTTTTCAACTAAATCGCGTCCTTTAGTTATCTACTTCTTGCCAACTCGGGCTCTCTGGACTCCCTAGGAGGGTTGCGTCATTCCTTTGTGTTGAAAGGTCGGATTATCAACCAATCAATGCAAAATTATGGAACAAACAGCAACCCCAATAAGCGCTTTTGGGAAAATGCAAAGCGCGGAACCATTATTAAATTCCGCTCCCGTTGTCCGCTATGTCATCTATGCCAGGAAATCAACCGAACAAGACGAAAAACAGGCTCTTTCTATTGATTCCCAAATCAAAGAGATGTTGAAAATCGCGGAGCGGGATAGATTGGATATCGCTGATATTAGAAAGGAATCTCATTCAGCAAAGGACTCCGGCCAACGGCCAGTATTCAATCAATTGATTGCAGATATTAAATCTGGGAAATTCAACGGTATACTGACTTGGGCTCCTGATCGTTTAAGCAGAAACGCCGGAGATCTTGGCGCACTTGTGGATTTAATGGATCAAAAAGCGCTGGTGGAAATACGGACTTATGGCCAGAGATTTACAAATTCTCCCAATGAAAAATTTCTCTTGATGATTCTTGGAGCCCAAGGAAAACTGGAAAATGACCAAAAGGGGCTGAATGTAAAAAGAGGCCAGCGCGCCAGATGTGAAATGGGCTTGTGGCCGGCCCCCGCTCCCACCGGATATCTTAATGAAAAGAATAGGGATAAAAAATGCCACGTCTTAGTTGATCCTAAAAGAGCGCCGATAATAAAAGAAATGTTTGAGAAAGTCGGTCAAGAAAATTGGAGCGGTAAAAAAGTCTACAGATGGATGAGTGAGATAAAATTTACATCAATCAATGAGAAGCCGCTTACTTTAAGCAATGTCTACATTCTTCTAAAAAATACTTTTTATTACGGCGTCTTTCAGTACCCGAAAAAAAGCGGTAACTGGTACACCGGTATACATCAGCCGTTAATCAACAAAGAATTGTACGATAAAGTTCAAGAACAGCTGAAACGAAGCGAGATTATGAATCCTTGGGGCAGTAAGGAACTTGCTTTCACAAAACTTATTACTTGCGGATACTGCGGAGCCACAATCACTGCGGATGAGAAATTGAGAAAATTAAAGAATGGCGGCGTAAACCGCCACGTTTATTACAGTTGTAGCAAACGATGGCAAAATGACTGCAAGTGCGGATACATCAAGGAAGAAGACCTTATTGAACAGCTCACGGAAATTCTTGATGTAGTAAAACTTGATAAAATCGGTGTCAGAGAAAAAATTGAAAAAGAAATTGGACGGTACAGAAAATTTCAAATGGGAGTACTCGGCATTAATGAAAAAGAAAATCAAAAAGCGAAAGACATTGATATACGAAATTACGCAAAATACATTTTGAAAGAAGGCGAAATATTTGAGAAACGCGAGCTGTTATTCTGCTTAAAAAGCAAATTAATTCTAAAAAACAAATTGCTTACGCTGCAAGAATAGCAAAACGCGCGAAGCTGGACTTCGTGCGTTTTGCGTGACCCGATGCTCCCCGGTAGGGGTCGCAAGGTTGCTGGCAACCTCGGTATCGGATTAGTGTATACAAGACATTATAAGGCTTTTGAAACGACTCTTCCACTGTCTTATTTAGGGGTCTCGGTAGGGGCTGTTTTAAAGGAAATGAGACAAATGAGACACTATTTAGGAGTATTTAGTATGTCTCATATGTATATGAACTTATGCACCCCTTCTCACGAATCCTTCTATTTACTTTGGCGGGATAAAACTTGTTGGCAGTTCCATGTAAAAT
>JBDRDI010000002.1:0-6883 GCA_043820875.1 bacterium | reverse complement strand
CCGCTTTCTTTGTCGCCATTTATAATCGCCGCTTGCACGCAAGAGGCGCCACGGTATTTTGGCAAAAGAGAACCGTGGATATTCACACAGCCGTATTCTGGTAAATTAAGTATTTCTTCTGAGATAATTTGCGCGTAAGCCGCGACAATAATCAGGTCAGGTTTATATTTTTTTAAAACTTCAACTTCTTTATTTACATTCTTCGGCTGAAACACGGGAATATTGTATTTTAAAGCAATTGTTTTTATTGGCGGGGGAGTGAGAATTTGTTTTCGCCCAGTTTTTTTATCCGGTTGCGCGACAACGCAGACAACTTCAAAATCATTGTCTTGCAAAAGACCAAGAAGCGCGGGCGCGCCAAAATCCGGCGTACCGAAAAAACAAATTTTTATTTTATTTTTGGGCATGGTATAATGAGTTTATTATATTGTTATATTATTATTATATTATTATGACGCAAATAATTGGAATTTTTTTGGCTCTTGCCGACAAAATAGGATATACTGGAATTGTTTTTTTGATGGCCGTGGAAAGCTCATTTGTTCCTTATCCTTCGGAAATAGTTATTCCACCGGCCGCTTATTTGGCAAGTATCGGTAAGATGAATTTTTGGCTGGTTGTTTTGTGTGGAATTGCCGGAAGTTTGATTGGGGCAAGCATAAATTATTTTTTAGCCAGAACATTGGGTCGCACAATCGTATATTATTCGGCCAGTCACAAGATGGCAAAATGGTTTTTAATCAATGAACAAAAAATAAGAAAAAGTGAAGAATATTTTTTGGAGCGGGGGAGCATCTCCACCTTTATTGGCCGTTTGATTCCGGGCGTTAGACAGCTCATATCAATTCCGGCAGGATTTGCCCGTATGGACTTTAAACAATTTATTTTCTATACTTTCTTAGGATCAGGCGTTTGGGTATTTATTCTTGCCCTTTTGGGATATACACTCGGTTCCAATCAAGAAATTTTAAATAATTATTTTCACATGATAAAAATCGGTTCTATTGTTTTGGTATTATTAGTCGTAATCGCGATATTCGGATATAAAATATTCAAAAGGCGAGTGAAGCGTGAATCATAGTTTTTTAATGTTTTTGGCAGTATCAATGAATAGAATTCCATCCAGATGGTCAATCTCGTGTTGAATTATGCGAGCCAATATTTTTTCAGCTTGAATTGATTCTTTTTTACCCTTCTCATTCAAAAAAGCGCATTTTATTTTTTTATGACGCCTTACTTCGCCAAAAGTATTGGGAACGGAAAGACACCCTTCTTCTCCCCATAATTTTACAAAAGATTTTTTTATAATAACCGGATTGATAAGGATTTTGTCTTTGTCTTCATTCTTGATTATTATAACCCTGATGTTTTCTCCTGTTTGCGGAGCAGCCAGTCCAACACCGTCTTTTTTGTTCATAGTTAATTTCAAATCTTGAAAAAATCCTCGTATTTCGGGAGAATTTATTTTTTCGGGCAGAACATCAATCGATTTTTTTCTCAGTTTATTGTTGGGATGTGTAAGTATTGATAAAATTTTTGACATATATTTATACAAAAAATATCATAAATAAGCGTAAAACGCAAGTAAATTGTCATTTTATGAATAACGACGACTTCAGTGATATCAATAAAATTTTCAAGAAGAAAGAGCAAGATGTGGCAAGCGGGAAAATAAAAAAAACAACCGCTTACCAGTGGCAAGAACTGGCCTTGAAAATTATAGAAGAACTTAATGTGCCGAATTTTAAAAGAAGCGCGGTTTTTAAAGCCTGTAAAGAAAACTCAAAAATTTTTATTGAACGATGTCTGACTGATACCAAAGAACTTTGTAAAAGTGGAGATGGGTGGAAATATTTTTTTAAAGCAGTCACAAACAAAGAGCATCATAGAGAAAAATTCATCATTAAATAACCGACACCGAAAGGCGCTTCGTATGAAAGAAGCCGTGGTTCGTAGTTGACGTTATCCAATACTCCGAGGAGTGTGACAATGGATTTAAGACCGCATTCTCCTGCTTCACAGATAAGTTTTTCATCTATCTCTATAATTTCCTTGGCCTTGCCTTCTGTTAAGCATTCAATAATTTTTTTATCAAATTTTTTTGCTTTTGGCGAATATCCTCCGGGAGCGTCCTTGGTAAGTTTATGTGACAAGTCTCCTGAAGCCAAAACCGCGATGCGCTCTTTGCTTTTTACTATTTCTTTTTTTAATAACTTTCCAAAATTAAAGTGTTCGGCATTGTTGAGGTTGGAATAATAAATAGGGATTATTTTTATTTCCGGCAAATTATCGGTCAACATACAGAGAGGAATTGATGTTCCATGATCCAATTCCGGCATACTGATAAGATGGAGATTGATTTCAGACTCCATACTCTCTTTGATTTTATGAGCGAGAATAACATCGCCCGACCATGTTTTTTTTACTCCAAAATCTCCGAAGTTTTCAAAATTACAATGGAATTCAGGGTTTAAGTTGATACTGAAAGCATCATTTTGAATCGGACCGTGCGGAGATATAATTATAATTGTTGTTGCCTCGCTTTCTTTGAATTTTTTCGCGAGACTGGCATACGCTTCTGCGGTTTTTTTAATTCGTTTTATATTTTCTTTCCCGATTTCAGGAATAATTATCGGGGGATGGGGGACAATAGCTGAAAAAGCTAAAGACATAATTATTTTAATTAGTTATTTATTTATTATACTTTATAATTCAGTTGAAGTTGTCGCAGTTGTTGCGGCAGGCGTGTCAGCAATAAAAGCAGAGCTTACAGGATCGCCGTTCAAGTACAAATCCAAGATTTTTGATGGAGCAGTAATAATGTTTCCCCATTTATAGCCCAATTCTTCAAAGATTCGCGCTGAAGGAATCAAACGTTTTATTTTATTTTCAATCACATAAACTCCAGGAGAAGATGCGTCTTTTAAAAGTTCTCCGTCATCAAATACAACCGGTTCAATTGTCACATATTTTTGCAATACGGACGGATCAACTTGCGTGATTGGTCGATATTTAAATTTGGTTTTCAAAAAAATTGCAGACCAAAGCGGAGCCTTGGTGCCGTCAAACACATAATATACGCCACCGGTTGTTTTGTCTTGCAACAGAGCGCCAGTGATATATTCGGAATCAACCGTGATTTCTTTTCCTTCCGCATACATTGTTATATCCGGCCAATTAACATCAATAATTTCTTCCGGATTATATCCAATCAGGCGGAAAGTTTCCGCGTCAGCAAATTTACGTCTTTTGTCGCCGTCAATTAAAAATATATCGCCGATGGGGGAGCGCAAAATGGAATATTGCGGAAATTTAATCGGATCGCCTTTGGGATATTTGTCCAAATCGGATTTGTTCACTTGTATTATTCTATTGATGTCAAAACGCGAGGTAAGCGCGCCTTTGGTCAAGAATGGTCTTTTTTTGCCGTCTTGGATGAGCCAAACACCGACTTCTCCTTTGGCCTGCAAAAGCGAGCCGTTCGGATAGCCATGAGTAAAATATTTTAGCCATAAATTATAGAAGTTATAATTTCCGTTATAAACGTGAGGCGTATAATTATAAAGCGCCGCAGTGGCTTGATTGACTGGGGAAATAATCATGTCCGGTTTGTTGGTGTTGGAAACAGTGTATGTTCCGCCGGCTTGATATTTGTAATATCGCGGATTTTGCATATAGTCAAAAAATTGTAAAGCCGCAGAATTCACTTGTTTGCCAAATCCTTTCCATCTTGTATTGCAGGCCTGCCCATCCGGACATCCATAACCAAGCGCCCAGTCCATTTGACTCTGTGTTGGAGAAGGATCTTCAATCAAGCTCTGCTCTTTTTGCAAAAGCACCAAAAGCATTTTTGGGTTGATGGATATTTTTTCGCATTTTGAAATCTTTTCAGAGATGGTTGGAATCGCGCTTAAATTTGTTGCCCCACTGCAGTCGTAATTATTTTTTGCGGCATTATAAATTATTTCCGCCGCTTTCATAACTTTACCTTCTGCGTCAGGAAAAGACGCTGTGGCAATATACCCGCCCTTTGATCTAAGAAATTCATCAATCTCAGTTAAAGTCATGGAGTCTGAGTCAACCATTTCATCGTCATTGAGAATATAATTCGGGTCAAATTCACCGGCGGCTTTTGCCGTAAGCGATACTACGCCAAAGCAAAAAATTAAACAGATAATAAGTTGAATTGATTTATTGGTTCTATTTCTCATGTTATTTATTGTTGATTTTATATTTTTAATTATATCTTCTATTATACTATATTCGGGATTTTTGGACAAATAAAAACCCCGCCCTTCACGAAGGGCGGGGTTTTTCCTTATTATCTCACATTCACCAATATCTTATTTTTCAAGTCCAAATCAATGGTAATTTTATCGCCTTCTTTAATTTTTCCGCCGATTATTTCCATGGCCAGTTCATCAAGAATTAAATTTTGAATAATTCGTTTCAACGGGCGCGCTCCAAAGGCGATGTCATAGCCGTCTTTTACCAACATCTTTTTTACCTTGTCAGCTATCTTTATTTTTATATTTTTATTCAATAATCTTTTTTCAACTTTAGACAATTCCAAATCAACAATCTCGCATAAATTTTCTTTGGTAAGATTTTTAAACACCACAATCTCGTCAATGCGGTTCAAAAATTCCAATTTGAAATGCTCTTTCAAAATTTTATCAATTTTTTCTTTCATCTCGCCTTCACGCGCTTGAATCATTTCTTTCTCATCACCGCCGTCTGAAAAGCCGATGGAATATTGCTTGATCACTTCATTGCCAAGATTGGACGTCATAATAATAATAGTGTTTTTGAAATTTACCACGCGTCCCTTGGAGTCGGTCAAACGGCCATCATCCAAAATTTGCAAGAGAATATTAAACACTTCAGGATGCGCTTTTTCAATCTCGTCAAACAATACGACACTGTACGGCTTGCGGCGAATTTTGTCTGTCAATTGTCCTGCCTCATCATGTCCAATATATCCGGGAGGGGAGCCGATAATTTTGGCAATGGAATGTTTTTCCATATATTCACTCATATCCAACCTTACAATGGAATTTTCATCATTAAAGATAAAGGAAGCCAGAGCCTTGGCCAGCTCGGTTTTGCCGACTCCTGTTGGTCCCACAAAGAGAAATGAGCCGATTGGCTTTTGCTCTTCATTAATGCCAGCTCTGGAGCGCCGTAGGGCATTGGCAATGGATTTAATGGCTCCTTCTTGGCCCTTGACTCTCTTTGTGAGCTCTTCTTCGGCAAACGCGAGCTTCTTGATTTCCGATTCCAACATTTTGGAAACCGGAACTCCTGTCCAGCGCGCCACGACCTTGGCCACGTCTTCTTCGTCAATTTCCTCTTTCAGTATCCGCTGCCCTTTTTCTTGAATTTTTAAGAGCTCTTGTTCAAATTGTTTGACATTTTTTTCCAATTTCGGGATGCGCGAATATTTAATTTCCGCGACTTGCGTCAAATCATCACCGCGTCTTTCCACAATATCTGCCTTGGCTTTCAAGCTGTCAATCTCTTTTTTGGTATTGCTGATATTGGAAATAATTTCTTTTTCATTTTTCCAATGAAGCTCAATCTGGTCAGCTTCTTCGTTAAGTTCGCTTAATTTTTTATTTATATTTTTAAGTTTTGTTGAACTCTTTGACTCTTTATCTCTGCTTATTCCGGCTTTCTCAATTTCAAATCGTTTTATCTCACGTTTTAATTTATCCAAATTCTCAGGCATTGAATCAATTTCCATGCGCAGGCCGCTCGTGGCTTCATCAATCAAATCAACCGCTTTGTCCGGCAAAAATCTGTCTGTAATGTATCGGCTGGAAAGTTTGGCTGCGGCAATAATTGCGTCATCCGTAATACGAACGCCATGATGCACTTCATATTTTTCCTTGATGCCACGTAGAATCGCGATGGTGTCCTCAATAGACGGCTCCAAAACCATAATTGGCTGAAAGCGTCTTTCAAGCGCGCCGTCTTTTTCAATATATTTTTGATATTCGCGTGTGGTGGTCGCGCCGATTGTTCGCAATAGTCCGCGAGCCAACGCCGGCTTCAACATATTGGAAGCGTCAATGGACCCCTCGCTCGCGCCAGCGCCCACAAGAGTATGTAATTCATCAATAAATAAAATCACTTTTGAATCCCGCGATTCAATTTCTTTAATAAAAGCTTTCAAACGGTCTTCAAATTCGCCCCTGAATTTTGCTCCGGCCAACATCGCGCCCAAATCCAAATTTAATAATTCTTTATTTTTTAAAGTCTCAGGAACATCGCCAGAAACAATTCTTTGCGCCAATCCTTCCACAATCGCTGTTTTGCCTGTCCCTGCTTCACCGATCAAAACCGGATTATTTTTCGTTCTTCTGGATAGCACCTGCATAATTCTTCTGATTTCATTGTCGCGCCCAATAACAGGATCCAGCTTTTTCTTGCGCGCCAGTTCAGTGAGATTAATTGAGTATTTTTCCAAAATTTTATACTTTATTTCCGGATCCGGGCTATCAATTGTCCGTTTACCCCTTAATTCTTTCAAAATTTTTAAAACAATTTCATATTCCACGCCGAGTTTCAGTAAGATAATCTGCGCCTCGGATTTAACATTAATCAAAGCCAAAAAAACATGTTCAGTGGAAATGAATTCATCTTCCATCTTTTCCGCTTCTTTGCGCGCGCGCTCAAAAATCATAGCCACCTCAGCCGTACCTTGCACCGTTCCAATCTGCGAAACAGTCTGCACCTTGGGTATCCTTTCAATTTTATTATAAACCTCGTCCTCCACACGATCCACGGATATCTTCAATTTCTCCAATATTGGCTTAATAAGGCCTTCATTTTGAGAAAGTAGGGCCGCAAAAACATGCAAAGCCTCAATCTGTTGCTG
>JBDRDI010000001.1:0-14722 GCA_043820875.1 bacterium | reverse complement strand
GGCATAATTTTTTTGGAAAAAGATTTTAAAAAAAACGACGGATTCAAAAAATCTTCAGAGCTTTCTCGTGAATTGGGATTATATAGGCAAAACTATTGCGGATGCGAATTCAGTCGGAGATAAAGAGTTGACGTTTCGTTTGTTGATGATATGTATAATGTGATATAATACTATCATTATAAAGATAATAATAACTATATGCAAGAAGAAAAATGGAAAAATATTGTCGGTAATATTAAAGATAATTTTGAGGTTGAGGAGCACAATACAGAGCATATTGAAGAAGAGGGCGGAGTTGATATTGAATATATAATTTTTCGTGGGCCGTTGGGCAGAATAAGGATGGAATATATTTCCAAGCCGATTGTTTTGGACCGAAAAACAACTTACTCCAATCGCATCGGATCCGGCACAAAAATTGATTATGTCTATTCCTCGGATGAAAGAAGTCAAAAGCTGGAGACTTATAAATGGGACGAAAATGAAGAAAAGTGGGTGGAGATGGAAGCTAAAAATTTTATATAAGAATATATGTTACAAAAAAAATTATTTGTTCCTGTTGTTGCATTGACTTTAATGCTTGCCGGTTGCACAATCGGTTCAGTTTCAAATCGAATTCCGGCCGTTCCTGTTGATTGGCAAGATTTGGAAAATGGAAAAACTCCGATGACAATAAAAGAACAATTGGCGTCTCAAAGTAAAATTAAGAAATTTGAAAATTTGGACGAATTGCAAGAATTTTTAGAGAATAATAACGTGGGCGGATACGCCGGCGAAGGGCTTGGCGGTGGCGGAGAAATGATAATGAAAAGTGCTCCGGCTGTAATGGAACTTGGTTTGGTTGCAGAAGAATCATCCGCATCTCGGAATTCTTCGTCGCAGAGCGTTGGAAATGACGATTTTTCAAAAACAAATATTCAAGTTGAGGGAGTAGACGAAGCGGACATAGTCAAAACAGATGGAAAATATATTTATACGGTTTCTAAAAATAATTTATTTATTGTCAGCGCCGTTCCTGCCGACAAGGCGGAAATTATTTCCAAAATTGAATTCAAATCAACTCCACAAGATATTTATATAAATGGTGATAATTTGGTTGTGTTCGGCTATGACAATTCCGTTTTTGATAATAAAGAGTTTAGCAATTTTATAAGAAGAAGCCAGTACACATTTTTTAAAGTTTTTGACATCAGCGATAAAAAGAATCCGAAGCAAGTTCGCAATTTGAATATTGAGGGAGGGTATACGAATTCCAGAATGATCGGCGATTATGTTTATTTTGTGACTGCCAATTATAATTATTATTATATTGAAAATGAACCACTTTTACCGAGAATTATTGACGGAGGCGTGGTTTTGGATAATAAATGCGCGAGTGGAATCAAATGTTTCAACCCGAATGTTTATTATTTTGACTTACCATATCAGAATTATAATTTTACAACCGTTTTGGCAATTAATGTGGTTGATAATAAAGAAGAAATAAAGGGTGATGAATATTTAATGTCGTATAGCCAGAACATGTATGTATCTTCAAATAATATTTATATCACTTACACAAAATATATCAGCGAATATGAATTGGAATCGGAAGTTTTGCGCGGAATGGTTTATCCGAAATTGAATATTAAAGATCAAGAAAAAATCACGGCGATTGAAAAAGTTGATAATTTTATTTTAAACAAAGACGAGAGGCGAACGAAGATCCGGCAGATTATTGAGAGATATATTTCTTCTTTGAGTGACAAAGAACAAAATCAACTTGAGGAAGATTTAAAAGAAAACATGAAAATGAGGTATGAAGATATTGCCAAAGAATTGGAAAAAACCGTTATTCATAAAATTGCAATCAATAACGGCAGTTTGGAATATAAAACTTTTGGCGAAGTATCCGGGAATGTTTTGAATCAGTTTTCCATGAACGAAGATGGTGAATATTTTATGATTGCCACAACAAAGAGCAGAACTTGGTCGCGGTATTTGGACGAAGGCGAACAAAAATCTTACAGCAACGTGTATGTCTTGGACAATGATTTGAAAATCGTCGGCTCTCTTGAGGGATTGGCTCCTGATGAGCGGATTTATTCAGCAAGATTTATGCAAGATCGCGCGTATTTAGTGACTTTCAAACAGACGGATCCATTGTTTGTAATTGATTTATCAAATCCGGAAAATCCTAAAGTTTTGGGAGAACTTAAAGTTCCCGGGTTTTCTCAATATCTTCATCCCTATGATGACAATACTTTGATTGGTTTTGGAAAAGACACGGGCGAAACCGAATGGGGAGGCGTGCGCACGAAAGGCTTGAAGCTCACGCTTTTTGATGTTTCTGATGTAAAAAATCCGAAAGAAATAGATACGTATGTCATGGGCGACTCAGGAAGTGATTCCTCGGCTCTCTATGATCACAAGGCGTTTCTTTTTTCCAAAGAAAAAAATCTTTTATCCGTTCCGGTGACTATCAGAGAAGGTGATATCACAGAGATGTGGTCGCGCTCCGCTTTTTTGGGAGCGGCCGTATTTCAAGTTGACAAAACAGGCTTTAAGCTGAAAGGAAAAATAAGCCACGCCAGCGCAATTAAAAGAAGTCTGTATATTGGCAATACATTTTATACTGTTTCCGATAATTATATCAAGATGAATAATATTGAAGACTTGAAGCAGATAAATTCCTTGGGACTTGTGAAACAAAAGCAAGAAGATTTTGAAATAGTAAATTGAAAAATATGAAATATAATAATTATCTAGTGCTTATCGTGCCGATTATTGTTTATATTCTTTTGTCTGTTCTTTACGGTCATCACAACTTGATTTATGTGGTTTTGGTTTTAATTGCTTTGCTTTTGGCTTTTACGGTTCGACAATTTGTTTTGGCAGGTAAAAATCAAGAAAATTGGTGGAATTTTTTTATTTTGCCGTTTTTTTTTACAGTAAGTTTTGTGGTTTTTTGCGCTTTGATTCCTGATATTGTTTTTTGGAAATTTTCCATATTCAACATTATATCTTTTGAGGCCACCTTGGTTAAATCATTTTTTTTATTGAATTCAATTTTTTTATACTATTATTTACGCCTCGCATATTGTTGTCTGATTAAAACGGATTTTCATCAGCATAACAGGCTGGAAAATTTTTCTTCCGGTGGTAATTTTTTATGCTTTTATTTTTTGATTTCCTCAATTTATGGTTTGCAGATTTATTTAAATATTTCTATCTGGATATTAATGATAATTATGACGGCCGTGACAGCTTTAATTACTTATGAAATAATGTGGGCGAATAAAATTGAAATTGAATCTTCCTTTTTATATATTCTTTTTATTTGTTTGGCAATCGTGGAACTTTCTTGGTCAGCGTCATTTTTAACCCTGAGTTATTACATACTTGGCTTAATTATAGCTATGTGTTATTATGTTTTAATCGGCTTGACTAAGTTTTATTTATTGGGAGTAATCAACAAAAAAATTGTTAAGCTTTACTTATCATTCGGTTTTATAAGTATTTTTATTGTTTTACTCACGGCCAGGTGGTTGTGAAAAATCAAATAATATGAAAAATTATTCAAGTAAACTATTGCCTATAATTCTGTTGTCATCTTTTTTTGGTTTGGCAGGAGGAGTTGTCGGTGCCATTTTTGAACGTGTTTATGTTTTGGAAAAAGATTTTAATATTCCATTTATGGGTGAAATTGATTTTTTGGATAGCGCGAGAGACGGATCGCGTTTAGTTATTAGTAATCCCAAGAAAGTCGTGGTGGAACAAGATACAAAAATATTAGAAACAGCCAATTCTGTCAAAAATAATATTGTCGGTATATTTAAAAAATTACCTGTTTCTCCGAAGACAAACGCAACCGGTACCGTTTTTAATATAAATAATTATTACAAAATAGAAGAACCACTGGGGCAGGGATTTATTATCACCGGCGACGGTTGGATGATGACTGATTTTATTCCTAAAGATTTGCGTTTGACGCTTGCTCAAAATGGTGAAACAAAGAGCGCGGCAATGGTTGATTATGTAGCTATTACCGCTGATCGGAAAATTTATGAGATTGATAATATTGTTATGGAAAATGAGGAGTCCCTTTATTCGTTTTGGCACATGAAAGCAAGCGGTTTGCCGGTTAAAGAATTCGTTTCATATCCAGACATAAACAACGGGCAGGGGGTTGTGGTGCTGAATTGGAATCAAGACGCGTTGTTTACTTCAATTTTACGAAAAGAGTCCGGCAACATTCATTTGGTTCAATCAAGTGACAGCTTCTCAGATAAAATAATATTATCATTGGCGCCGAGTAAAAATTTTGGCAACGGATATATTTTAAGTTTAAGTGGTGCTCTTGTGGGTTTCGTGGATAAAAATGGTCAAGTGGATCCAATTGATAATCATAAATCTTTGATTAACAGTTTGTTAAAATTTGGGAAAATTGAACGCCCTGTCTTGGGTGTAAATTATATTGATTTGTCCAAATTGGCGGATGCTTCCAAAAAGTTGCCGGAAAAAGGCGCATTGATTGCGAAAGACGATAAAGGAATTGCGGTTGTAAAAAATTCTCCGGCAGAATCAGCCGGCTTGCGCGAAGGGGACGTGATTGTTTCCGTTAATAACGTTGAGCTTGATGAAAATAATTCTTTGAATCAAATAATCGCTTCTTTCCTTTTTGGTGATGAAGTAAATATTTCTTATTTGCGCGGTACGGAAAAAAATACCGTGACTGTAAAATTGTCGGTAGGTGAATAAATAAAATAAAATAGAGATAAAATATGTAGGGGCGAAAAATTTTCCGCCCACTGTTGTTTTTGTTTGACTTTTATATTAAAAAATTGTAATATAAATATAATAATTTAAATAAAACGAGATTTTTTTACGGTCTCGTTTTTGTTTCGTTTATGAATAAAATCAGAAATTTTTGCATTATTGCGCATATTGACCATGGTAAGTCAACCTTGGCGGACAGGATGTTAGAAATCACCGGTACGGTAGAAAAACGCAAGATGCGGGAGCAGCTTTTGGATTCCATGGACCTGGAGAGAGAGCGCGGAATTACTATAAAATTACAGCCGGTGGCCATGGAATATAAAGGATATCAGCTTAATTTGATTGACACGCCCGGACACGTGGATTTTAATTATGAAGTTTCGCGCAGTTTGGCTGCCGTGGACGGAGCGATTTTGCTCGTGGACGCTTCGCAGGGGATTCAAGCGCAGACATTGGCGAATTTGTATTTGGCCATGGAGCAGAATTTAACCATTATTCCTGTGGCCAATAAAATTGATTTGCCAGCCGCGGATACAGAGAAAACCAAAAAAGAAATTATGGAGCTTTTGGGATGCAGAGAAGAAGAAATTATTTGCGCGAGCGGCAAGACTGGCGCTGGAGTCGCGGAAATTTTGGACGCGGTTATTGAAAAAGTGCCTGCGCCGAAAGGAGAAGAAAACAGTGCTTTGCGAGCGCTCATTTTTGATTCCAACTACGATGAATACAAAGGTGTGGTGGCCTATGTGCGCATCATAGACGGAGGAATAAGAAAAGGAGAAAAAATAAAACTCTTGGCTACAGATTCGTCCAGCGAAGCTTTGGACGTCGGAGTTTTAAAACCTCAATATAAATCAACCGGTGAATTAAAGACAGGAGAAATCGGTTATATCATTACCGGCTTTAAGAGCGTTAACGAGTGTCGCGTGGGCGACACTATCACTTTGGAAAAAGAAAAGGAAAATGTCTTGCCACTCAAAGGATATGCGGAAGTGAAGCCGATGGTTTTTGCCGGCATATTTCCGAAAGAGGGCAACGAATTTAAAGAATTAAGAGAAGCAGTTGAAAAATTGAAATTAAACGATGCGTCGCTGTCGTATGAGCCGGAGAATTCTGACGCGCTTGGTCTTGGATTTCGGTGCGGTTTTTTGGGAATTTTGCATTTGGAAATTTTTAGTGAACGTTTAAAAAGAGAACATGGCTTGGAGCTTATAATCACTGTACCTAGTGTTGCTTATAAAATTTATAAAAAAACAACCGAAGAATTTATTGTTCGGACGCCCCAGCAATTTCCATCTCGCGAAGAGATTGAAAAAATTGACGAACCATGGGTGTCTCTGGATGTTATTACGCCCAAAACTTATGTCGGCGCCATAATGAGCTTGGCGCAGGGCAAAAAAGGAGTGTATAAAAATACAGAATATATTAACGAAACGCGGGCGATTCTCCACTATGAAATACCCATGAGCGCGATTTTGACGGATTTTTATGACAAAATAAAGAGCGCAAGCTCCGGATACGCTTCCATAAATTATGAATATCTCGGATACCGCGAAGCGTATGTTGTAAAAATGGACATTTTGGTGGCTGAAGAAATTGTGGAATCGCTTTCGGTTATTGTTTATGAAGATGAGGCGTCGCGCAGAGGCAGGGAAATAATTGAAACTTTGAAAGAGACTTTGCCACGCCAAATGTTCGTGGTGAAACTGCAAGCTGCGATTGGCGGAAAAATTATTGCCGGCGAAAGATTGCCTGCCATGCGCAAAGATGTTACGGCCAAATTATACGGCGGAGATGTCACTCGCAAAAGAAAACTGTTAGAGAAGCAAAAGAAAGGAAAGAAAAAAATGATGACGCGCGGCAAAGGTAGCATCGATATTCCGAGCGATACTTTTGTAAAATTATTAAAAAAATAATAACTATACTATGAAGAGAAAAAAAGTAATGAGAATCTTTTGGACTATTACCAGCATCATGATTATTTTTTCCATGTTGGTCTGGACGGTTGGATCGTTTTTCTAAAAAATTTTTTATAATAAAATGTCCGACAAAAGCGCTAATAAAATTTGGAAGGTCTATCAAGAGATAGGCGATGATTTTGTAAAAAAATTTTCCGGTCACGACCGAGTGATTTTGCAATTGGCTAAAAATCGCGGGCTTGATACTGAAGAAAAAATAAATGATTTTTTGGATTCGGAAGGCAAGCTTTTTGACCCTTTCTTGTTTAACGATATGGAGAAGGCGGTTGATTTGATAATCAAGCATATAAAAAATAAAAATAAAATTTTTGTTTATGGCGATTATGACGCGGACGGCGTTACCTCTTCTTGCCTCTTGGTTGAAACCTTGGAAACGTTATGCGCCGATGTTGACGTGTTTTTGCCGGATCGAGTATCTGAAGGTTATGGATTGAACAAGAAGGCCATAGACTTTATTGCGTCTCAAAATACGAAACTTATTATTACCACTGACGGTGGCGTTAGAAACGTAGAAGAAGTAAAATATGCTCAAGAATTGGGATTGGATGTTGTTATTACCGACCATCACCCGGTATCTTTTGAAGAAAAAAATTTACCGAATTGTTTAATTATTAATCCGGCTCTTGCGAGTGAGAAGTATCCTTATAAGCTTTTGGCGGGAGTTGGCGTTGCATTCAAATTGGTTGAAGCGATTGTAAGCCGTGCTAAAATTTCAGAACAAGAGAGGAAAATTTTGAAAGAGCGCGTTTTGGATTTGGTAGCTATTGGCACTGTGGCAGATTGTGTGAGTTTATTAGTGGAAAATAGAATATTAGTTAAAAAAGGGTTGAAAATGTTGAATTCAACCAAAAGAAAAGGTTTGAGGGAATTATTTAAAGTTGCAAATATTGATAAAAATTCAAATTTAAAGTCATGGAATATTGGTTTTCAAATTGGTCCCAGGATTAATGCTGCTGGTAGAATGGACCATGCCAACTCAGCCTTAAAATTATTAACAACCAAGGACGACGAAGAAGCAAAGAAACTATCAAATTCATTAAATCAAAGAAATATTGAAAGACAGCAGGTGACAGATGAAATATTTAAGAAAGTTGAAAAGCAGATTAAAGAAGACGATATGATCATCATCGGCGTATGCGAAGATGATATTTGGAATGAGGGAGTCGTTGGTTTAGTAGCTGGAAAAATTAGTGAGAAGTATTATCGACCAGCATTGGTTATTACAAAAACTGATGAAGGATATAAAGGATCCGGCAGAAGTATTGAAGAATTTAATTTAGCCGAGTCAGTTGAAAAATGCTCTGAACATTTAGATAAGTATGGCGGTCATCCTATGGCCTGCGGATTTAGTTTTGCAGAAGAAAATTTGGGAAAATTTAAGAAATGTATCGCTAAGATTGCCAATAAAAAACTAAAAGGCGCTGATTTACGGCCGAGGATTAATATTGAAGCAGAATTAAAACTAGAAGATATTAATGAAGAGTTGATAGAGAAAATAAATAAATTTGAACCGTTTGGGCAAAATAACGATCAGCCTAAATTTACCAGCTCAGGTGCTAGCATAGTAGATATTGTAAACATGGGAGTAAATGGACAGCATTTGAAATTAAAAATAAAAAATGAAAAATCTGACATCATTTCCGCTATTGGTTTTGGTCAAAGTGAAAAATGGCGTGAGCTGAAGATTGGAAGTTTGATAGATATAGTTTATTATTTAGAAATGAATGAGTTTAATGGAAAAAGGGAGGCGCAAATGAAGATTGTAGATATTAATAAATTGTAGAAATTTGATTTATCAAATTTTTTATCAAATTTCGGATGTAAAATTTAAAATATGCCAAAAAAATTAATAATTTATACCGATGGCGGGGCGCGCGGGAATCCCGGACCAGCCGGTATCGGGGTGGTTATTTATGATGAAGAAAAAAAAGTAATAGCTGAAATTTCCGAATATATTGGTGTAGCAACAAATAATCAAGCAGAATACAAGGCTGTTATCGCGGCCATAAAAAAAGCGCAAGAATTAAAAGCGAGCGAGGTGGAGTTTTTTTTGGACAGCGAGCTGGTGGTAAAACAATTAAACAGAGAATATAAAGTAAAAAACAAAGAATTAGCGTCTCTTTTTGTACAAATTTATAATGCTTCTCTAAATTTTAAAAAAGTTTCTTTTTGTCATGTCCCAAGAGAAAAAAATCAAGAGGCAGACAGGTTGGCGAATGACGCCATGGATAGAGGAATGAAAAAATAAATTATATTTATATGTCTGCAAGCCTTTACCACATCATCACCATCGGTTGCCAAATGAATAAATCAGACAGCGAGAAAATCGCCACTTATCTGGAAGATTTGGGTTATAAAAAATCAGAAAATAAATTTAAATCAGATGTAGTTGTTATAACGACTTGCGGCGTACGCCAATCAGCGGAAGACCGCGTCTATGGCATTGTACCAAAAATAAAGAAGAACAATCCAAACACAAAAATAATTTTAACCGGTTGTTTATCTCAAAGAAAAGACGTGCGGAGAAGATTGGAGAAGTACGTGGATGTCTGGCTGCCGATCACAGAGTTGTCCGGACTGGCAAAAAAATTGGGCATAAAAAATAATTTGTCTTGCAACGGCGATTATTTAAAAATTAATTCAAAATACGATTCAAAAATAAGCGCGTTTGTGCCAATCGGAAACGGCTGTAATAATTTTTGCGCTTATTGCGTTGTGCCTTACGCGCGCGGGAGAGAAAAATATCGTGAGGCAAAAGAAATTTTAAGCGAGATAAAAAGTTTAGTTGAGAGAGGATATAAAGAAATTATTTTAATCGCTCAAAACGTGAATTCGTATCAGGACGGAAAAATTAGATTCCCGGAACTGTTGAAAATGGTGAATGATGTGGAGGGCGATTTTTGGATTCGTTTTGCAACGAGTCATCCGAAAGACATGAGCGACGAATTGATTAAGGCAGTTAAGGAGTGTGAAAAAGTATGTGAGCATATTCATTTGCCGGCGCAGGCGGGTAGCAACGAAATATTAAAATTCATGAACAGAAAGTACACGATTGAAAATTATCTTGATTTAATAAGTAAGATAAGAAATAATATTCCGAATGTCGCCATTACCACGGATATCATTGTCGGCTTTCCCGGTGAAACAGAAAAACAATTTGATGACACGGTCAAATTATTTAAAAAAGTGAAATACGACATGGCCTATATCTCGGGGTATAGCCCGCGACCTGGAACAGCGGCGGAAAAGTTGGAAGACAATATTTCGCATGAAGAGAAAAAGAAGAGAGAAGAGAAGCTCATAAAAATTTTACGGCAAACAGCTCTTGATAATAATAAAAAATATATTAATAAAACAGTGGAAGTTTTAATTGAAAATAAAAAAGGTGGTAAGACAAGGACGGGCAAGATGGTAAAGATTAATAATTTAAAAGAGAGCTTAATCGGTGAATTTGTGAAGGTGAAGATTAGAGAAGCGTGTGATTTTGGATTAATTGTCTGAACTATGATTAAAAATAAAATTAACAAAATAATCGTAATCATCGGTGCGACCGGAAATGGAAAAACCAAATTGGCCGTTTCTTTGGCGCGCAAGTTTAATGGCGAAATTGTGTCAGCTGATTCAAGACAAGTTTATCGTGGCATGGACGTGGGGACAGGAAAGGATTTAAAAGAGTATCTTATTGATAAGAAAAAAATACCACATCATTTGATAGACGTGGTAAATCCCAATACAGAATTTAATTTGGCAAAGTATTATAAAAAAGCGACAGTGGCGATAAAAGATATTGTTCTGAAAAACAAATTACCGATTATTGCCGGAGGAACAGGGCTTTACGCACAGGCGATTGTTGACGGCTATGACTTATCTTCCGTTAAGCCTGATAAAAAATTGCGAGAGAGTTTAGAAAAATTAAATAGAGATGAGTTATTTGATAGATTAAAAGAAATAAATTTGAAGTTTGCGAACAAGTTAAATGAAAGCGACCGGATGAATAAACGAAGATTGATTAGGTATATTGAAGTAAGCAATAAAGAAGAGATAAAGTATGAGAAGATAAAAACAGAAAATAATTATGAATTTTTAATTATTGGTTTATCCTGCTCGATAGAAGAATTAAGAAAAAGAATATACAAAAGACTGGTTTATAGATTGGAAAAAGAAGATATGATTGTAGAGGTGAGCAGATTGCATGATGAAGATGATTTAAGTTGGGAAAAATTGGAAAGTTTTGGGTTGGAATATAAATTTATTTCTTATTATCTTCAAGAAAAAATGGAATATGACGAGATGGTAGAGAAATTAAATGTCAGTATCGGCCAATTCGCCAAGAGACAGATGTCATGGTATCGTCGCTGGGAAAAGCAAGGCGCGAAGATTTTTTGGGTGAATGACAAAGAAGAGGCAGAAAGATTAGTGAGAGAGTTTTTATTTTAAAGTAATTTTTTTAAAATTTCCGCCACCTTTTTAGGGTTAGCCTTGCCCTTTGTCGCCGCCATAGTTTGTCCAACGAGATATTGCAAGACATTTTCTTTACCGGCTTTAAATTCCGTCACTTGTGACGGATTTTTTTGAAGTATTTTTTCTATTTGTTTTTTCAATTCAGCTTCATCATCTATTTGTTTCAATCCTATCTCGTCCATGATGTTTGTTGGATCACCGCCTTTTTTATACATCACTTCCAGAATTTTTTGCGCGGCAGACGAGTTTATTTTATCTTTATAGATCAAGGTAATCAGCTCGGCAAAATTTTCCGGCGTGATTTTTATATCCTTGATGGTGATATTGTCTTTTTTAAGATGTTTGAAAAGTTCCGAAACGAGCCAGTCGGCCGAAGCCTTGGCAAGCTTCTTTTTTTGTCTTTCCCAATCATCACCAGTGGAATTAATCCATTCGCGTAATTCCGAAATCACTTTTTCTGTGTAATCGGCAAGTGCCTTATCGCTTACCAAAATTTCCGCGGTTTCGTCCGTAAAAAAATATTCTTCCACGAAGCGTTTCTTTTTTTCTTGAGGTAACTCAATAATGTGCGACTCAATTTCTTTTATCCATTCTGAACCGATGTTAATAGGAGGAATATCCGGCTCCGGAAAATAACGGTAGTCGGCGGAGGTTTCTTTGATTCTCTGACTCACGGTTTTACCGCCGTTCTCATTCCAGCCTCTTGTTTCTTGAACAAGTTTTTCACCGTCTTCTAGAGCTTTAATCTGTCTTTTTATTTCATAATCAATTGCTTTTTCCAATGCCTTGAACGAATTGATATTTTTTACTTCTATTTTGGGATTTAATTTGTAATTTCCAACTGGATCAATTTTGCAATCTCCGGAATATTTCCATTTTCCTTTTTCTTGCACACTCACATTGGCCTCACATCTCATCTGACCTTTTTCCATATCTGCGTCGCTTACTTTTAAATAGCGAAGAATTTGCTGGTAGTTCTGGCAGAATTTTTTGGCTGTTTCAGAGTCCGGTATGACCGGTTCGGTGACCATTTCCACGAGAGGCGTGCCTGAACGGTTAAAATCTATTAAAGAATATTTTTTTCCGTTCGGGTGAATTGATTTTCCAGTGTCTTCTTCCAGGTGAATCCTTGTAATCGCGATTTTTTTACCATTAACATCCATAAATCCACCATAAACGAACGGCAAATCGTATTGTGAAATTTGGTAGCCCTTGGGCAAGTCTGGATAAAAATAATTTTTTCGGTCAAATTTACTAATGCGATTTATTTTGCAATTTAAAGCGAGACCTAAAAGAATTGTCCATTCAATCGCTTTTTTGTTCGGCACGGGCAAAGTTCCCGGATGCCCCATGCAAATTGGGCAAACAGTGGTGTTTGCCTTTTTTCCTTCGGCGTCATTGTCGCACGAACAAAACATTTTTGACTTGGTTTTCAGCTCCGCGTGAATTTCCAAGCCGATAATAGCGTCATATTTCATATATGTAAATTATCTACAATATTAACTTGTTTTTATCAAATCGTCAATTTGTTTATATAAATCTTCGATATTACCGTCATTATTAAGTATTATTTCCACGTTGGTCATGACGTCCGGTATTTCCGCATCAGCTTCATTCTCTTGTTCTTTTACAAATTGTTCATATGTTTTTTCATTGTCATCCGAATTTTCTTTTCTTGCCACCAGACGCTGATATCTTGTTTCCGACTTAGCGCTGATGCCAACCAGCTTGAACCCATTTATTTTTTTTAGATTTTCAAAGTCTGCCAATCTTCGTATGCCTTCCACTACAATTATTTTATTGTCGCATTTTTTTATATCTTCCACTATCGTTTTTGCCAAAATATCTTCACCGAATTTTTGTCGCAGAAGAGTTGAAAGTTCTTGCATGTTCGCTCTGTTTATTTCTTGGTATAGTCGATTAATAATATCGCGCAATATTGTGGAAAATCTAAAAGAGCTGGCTTTATACATTCCTTCCAAATATTTGGTGGCAAAACCCTTCCCAGATGCGATTTGTCCGACTAAACCGATAATTATTCTTTTTTCCATGTTTTTATTTTGTTAATTCCAAAAATTTTAATTTTAAATTTTGATCCTCTGTCTCTTGTTCGCTGACAATATTTTTAAATTCAGAATAATCAGGAAAAAAAGTGTCAGCCTCTGGCGCGTCGTTCACAATAGTCAAATAAAGTTTGTCCGCGTAAGGCAACATTTGTTTGTAAATTGAAGCTCCGCCGATAATAAAAATTTCCCCATTTTTTTCTTCGCGTTTTGCTGTTTCCAAAGCTTCTTCAATGCTGTGCGTGACCAAACATCCTTCGGCTTCATAATCTTTTTCTATGGCGATAACAACATTGGTGCGCTCGGGAAGGGGATTGCCAATTGATTCATAAGTTTTGGAACCCATGATCACGGTGTGGCCGGTTGTGGCTTTTTTAAAGTGCTCCATGTCACGAGGCAAATCCCAAAGCAGACGGTTTTGAAAACCAATCTCGCGATTTTTGCCGATGACAACAATGATGGAAATAGTCATATTTTTTAGTAGCCTCCTATGTTTGCAATCTCAGCTTTAATGGACGGATGCGGATCATAATTTTCCAAAGTGAAATCTCCATATTTAAAATCGTCAATATTTTTTATTTCCGGATTTAGCTTCATGGTCGGAAACGGACGTGGTTCGCGCGCGAGTTGTTCTTTAATTTGCGGAAAGTGGTTGGAATAAGCGTGCAGGTCGCCGAAAGTATGGACGAATTCTCCAACTTCAAGATTGGTGATTTGAGCGACCATAAGAAGTAATAGCGTATAGCTTGCAATGTTAAGCGGCACGCCGAGAAAGCTGTCCGCACTTCGCTGATAAAGGCCTAAATTTAATTTACCGTCTATAGTCGTGAATTGGAAAGTTGTATGACAGAAGGGGGGAACTTCATTTTTGTTGCCCGCAGAAGCCATGGCATAAATAAAATCCGGATTCCAAGCGGATACGACATACGATTTTCTGTACGGTTTGTTTTTCAAACCTTCAATCACCCATCCGAGTTGGTCAATTTCGCGTCCGTCTGAAGCCGGCCACCTTCTCCACATTCGGCCGTAAATTGTAATCAAATCACCCCATTTTTGTACAAACTCATCAGTTTCTGGCAGACTTTTTATTTTTTCAATAAAATCTTTTTGTTCCATGTCTTCGTTTGGACAATTTTCCAAACAATGTTTATGGTATTTTTTCCATGCCCATTCATCCCAAAGATGAACGTCTTTGTCCACTAAATATTTTATATTTGAGCTGCCCGAAAGAAACCATAACAGTTCTTCAGTGATTCCGCGGATAAAAGTTTTTTTGGTGGTCAAGAGAGGGAAGCCGTTTTGCGGATTAAATCGAATTTGTCGGCCAAAGACTGAACGGATATGTGGCGGTTCTTTGCCTCTTTTTTTGTATTCTTCTAAGATCTCAGGCGTAAAAAACAGTTTTTTATCACTACCATTGTCCAAGATATCTTGGAGAAGGTTGAGATATTGATGTTCTGGATG